>CAYXIS010000001.1:0-53089 GCA_964465545.1 uncultured Bifidobacterium sp.
CCAGGCAACTAAAGACCGGCTCGGCTTTTGGGATTAGGCCGCCGAGCGCTGGCGATGGGAGAAACGCTGGAGCCAAACCTTGGACTGGCAGCCCCCATATGCCCAGTGGTTCGTCGGCGGGAGACTCAATGCCGCAGTGAATTGCCTGGACCGCCACGTCGATGAGGGACGGGGTGCGCGCGTGGCCTTCCACTTTGAAGGAGAGCCGGGGGATAGCCGTACGATCACGTACGCCGAACTTCTCACCGATGTGAAGAAGGCCGCCAACGCCCTGATCGAACTTGGCATCAAAGCTGGCGATCGAGTTGCGATCTATATGCCCATGATTCCCGAAGCCGCGGTTGCCATGTTGGCGTGCGCTCGCATCGGCGCTCCTCACTCCGTCGTCTTCGGAGGTTTCTCATCCGAGGCACTTCTGTCCCGTATACAAGATGCCGATGCCTCACTAGTTATTACTGCAGACGGCGGCTTTCGAAAAGGCGCCGCGTTCGCACTCAAACCAGCAGTAGATGAAGCTCTTCGTGGAGAGACAAGGGTCAAGAAAGTTCTGGTGGTGAAGAGAACTGGCCAAGATGTGGAATGGAACGGCGAGCGCGATATTTGGTGGCACGAAGCCATGGAGCACCAAAGTTCCGAACATGTGGCCGAGAGTTTTGACAGTGAACACCCGCTTTTCATTCTGTACACCTCTGGGACCACAGCAAAGCCCAAGGGAATCTTTCACACAACGGGCGGGTACCTAACCCAAGCCGCCTTCACACACCAGATGGTTTTCGATATCAAGCCCGAAACCGATGTCTTCTGGTGCACGGCCGACGTGGGTTGGATCACCGGACACTCCTACGTCGTCTATGGGCCGCTGATAAACGGGACTACGCAAGTGATGTACGAAGGCACCCCGGACACGCCGCACAAGGGACGAATCTTCGAGATCGTCGAAAAATACGGCGTGACGATCTTGTACACGGCACCAACACTCATTCGCACATGGATGAAATGGGGAGACGAATTCCCGCTCGCGCACAACCTTTCATCTCTCCGGCTTCTCGGAAGCGTCGGTGAGCCGATCAATCCCGAGGCTTGGATTTGGTACCACGAAATCATCGGTGGCGGTCGTTGCCCAATAGTGGATACATGGTGGCAGACAGAGACTGGCGCGATCATGATTTCGCCACTGCCTGGAATCACGGCGACCAAGCCCGGATCTGCGATGCGGCCACTTCCGGGAATCAGCGCCAAGGTCGTGAATGAGCGCGGAAATCAAGTGGAAAACGGTCATGGCGGCTATTTGATTCTCGATCAGCCATGGCCATCCATGCTGCGCGGAATCTGGGGTGAGCCAGATCGATACAAGGACAACTACTGGTCCAAGTTTGATGGAATTTATTTCGCGGGCGACGGAGCAAAGCTAGACGAAGATGGTGCAATCTGGTTGCTCGGTCGAGTCGACGACGTCATGAATGTTTCAGGTCACCGTATCTCCACGACCGAAGTGGAATCAGCACTCGTATCTCACGAAGCCGTGGCTGAAGCCGCTGTTGTGGGTGCGACAGATGCGATGACAGGTCAAGGAATTGTTGCATTCGTCATTTTGCGCTCGGGAATCGCACACGCCGAAGGAGAAGAACTTCTAAAGCAGCTGCGCGATCATGTTGCAAAGGAGATCGGCGCCATCGCAAGGCCCCGACAGATACTCATCGTCGCAGAACTTCCAAAAACTCGCAGTGGAAAGATCATGCGACGCCTTCTCAAGGATGTAGCGGAAAATCGCGCTGTCGGAGATTCCACCACTTTGGCAGATCCCAACATCATGAAGCTTATTTCCGCTGGGTTGAAGAACACTACAACCGAGGAATAGTCCCGAGTTTCTTCTCGATCTCCACACGCAGTTGATCGAGGGCGTGTGGCATCTCCTTCTTCATCTGCGGATAAATCTTGCTTTCCACAATCGCATCTTTGGCGAATGACCAAGGTGACCAAAGTGCAACCGCAATCAACAGATATGCAATTATCGTCACACGCACTAGCTCGAGGGCGACCCCGGCAATCGAGTCTAAAAAGCGCAGTGGTGCCCAAAGAAGGCGCGCGCGAAAGAAAGTCGCAAGCATTCCGAGCAAGCGTCGGCCGATTTCGGCGAAAAACAAGACGGCGAAAAACACAATAAGGAATCTATTGAGAGTGCTATGCACCTTTGAAGTGAAATCCAGTCCGAGCACTAGTCCAACAATGCCCCCACCTATGTACCCGATTGTCGAGAATAGAGATTGGAGAAAGCCTCTTCGATACCCAGAAATGACTGCGCCGACGGCGGTCAGAACTAGAATTGCATCAACGAGCATGGGACTAATTTAAAGTCAGATGTAGGTATTTGGTCGCCAAATCACGCAGTTCTTGCTCACTATTTAGCACTCCGATCTTCTTATGAACAGCCGTCCCATTCTCATCAATGAACCAGGTGACTGGCACGCCCATGCCAAAGAACCCTCTTGATCGTGCATCAGGATCTACGAGTATCGGCCAAGTCATCCCGTTGGAAATAACGAAATCTATGCCGTCACTCCTCTTGGCTTCCTCCACATCTACGCCTACTAAACCTACCCTTGATGCATTCTTTGAATAGAAGGAACGAATAATCGGAATCTCGTCCTTGCACGGAGCACACCATGACCCCCACACATTGAGAATGATCGGGCCACGCATCTGAGAAAAGCGGATTGAAGACTTCCCGTCCAGACAGGGAAATTCCAACCCACCGGTGGATGGCGCAAGTCGAATCGAATCGCAACTAACCACAGAGCCCAGTTTCGGGACACTTGAGGATTGGGATGAGCACGCTGTTGTTCCCGCTAAAACGGCTGGCAGAATCACTGTCCACAAGACCGCGCGGCGTTTCAACGAAAGTCCGAATCTTGTTTCACCAGGCTCCGCGCCAAGACAGGGTCCATCTCACCGATTCCCACTGAGGGGCACACTTTCGCCAACGGGCACGCTCCGCAGGCGGGCCTTCGCGCGTGGCAGACACGGCGCCCGTGCCAGATCATTCGCTGAGACAAATTAGTCCACTCTTCCTGCGGTATCAAAGCTCCGACTTCGCTTTCGACTCTCACTGGATTCTTCTCCGTGGTCCAATGAAATCGTCGACTCAATCGGCCAAAATGCGTGTCTACCGTAATGCCTGGCACGCCAAAGGCATGCCCCAACACAACATTTGCAGTCTTGCGACCCACGCCAGGAAGAAGCACCAACTCGTCCAAGGTCCGAGGCACCTCTCCGCCGAAATCCGACACGATCTTCATGGCCAACCCTTTGATGTTCTTAGCCTTGGCTCGAAAGAAGCCCGTGGAGTGGATCAAAGTCTCTAGCGAGTGGAGGTCCGCCTGAGCGAACTCCTTCACATTCCGATATTTCTTGAAAAGGGGGGGAGTCACGCTATTTACGCGCTTGTCAGTGCACTGCGCCGAGAGCACAGTGGCCACCAACAACTGCAAGGGGTTGGCGAAATTGAGTTCGCAGTGAACATCCGGATAGCTCTGACAGAGGATTTCGTACATGGCTCGGGCTTTCTTAACCGAGCGCGCGTCAGCCATCACCCGACGAAGGTTACGCGTCTTGCGCCAAAGGGGTGAAACTTGTAGCGATTTCCTAGTAAAGTCCCCCCGTGACTCAAGATGAAGCGATTGTTCGCCGCGCCCCACTGTTTACTGCCCTAGATGATGCCGCTGCCGCCTCTTTGCGTGCCTCGATGGAGACCGTAAGACTGGCAAAGGGTGCAACCCTCTTCTCTGAAGGCGACCCAGGTGAGCATCTCTATGTCATCGTCGAAGGAAAGTTGAAACTCGGAACTTCCAGCGGCGATGGACGAGAGAATCTGCTCTCAATCCTTGGACCTGGAGAAATGTTCGGGGAGCTTTCACTATTTGATCCAGGGCCCCGCACATCTACCGCGACTGCAGTGACGGATGTTCGTTTGCTAAGCCTTGGACACGATCAGGTGATTCCTTGGGTGACACGTCATCCTCAGGTTGCCCTCGATCTCCTTGCCCGCTTGGCGCAACGACTTCGTCGCACAAACGAAGTTGTCGGCGACTTGGTCTTCTCTGATGTGCCAGGACGCGTTGCCAAGGCACTCATTGATCTAGGCGAGCGCTTTGGAAAACAAACAGATGAGGGACTCTACGTCCACCATGACCTCACTCAAGAAGAACTTGCCCAACTAGTCGGCGCATCGCGCGAGACCGTCAATAAGGCGCTCGCCGATTTCGCAGCGCGAAATTGGATACGCCTCGACGGCCGTGCAGTTCTGATCATCGATGTTGACCGTCTGAACAAGCGCGGCCGTTAACTAACCTCTTAGTTCGACTGTCAGTTCGATCTCAACTGCGGAATCCATCGGCAGTTCGGCGATTCCGACTGCAGACCGGGCATGTTTTCCTTCGTCTCCCCAGATGTGAAGGAACAATTCGCTTGCGCCGTTGACGACGGCAGGTTGATTGATAAAACCCGGAATTCCGTTGACGTAACCGACAACTCGTACAACTTTCACAATGTCGTCGACGTCGGCAACCGTTGCAACTGCACCCAAGCAATTGAGGGCGCAGATCTGAGCCATTTCCTTTGCTTGCTCGACGGTAACTGCGCCGCCGACTTTTCCGGTCAATGAAATCTTGCCGTCAACTAGCGGCAACTGTCCCGCCGTGAAAACAAGGTTTCCCGTACGAACGGCTGGTACATAAGCAGCTATAGGTTTGGCAGCGATCGGGAGTTCGAGCCCGAGTTCAGCGAGCTTGGCACGTACGTGGCTCATTTGATCTCTCTTTTCATGTAGGCAACAAGTTGATCTCCGCCGCCAGGTCCCGGAATTACTTGCACGAGTTCCCAACCATCAGATCCCCAGTTATCAAGGATCTGTTTCGTCGCATGGGTCAGCAGCGGCACGGTTACATATTCGAATTTCACTTGATCTCTCCCTTATGCCAGTGCGGCTTTGACCGCGGCAGAAACAGTAGCGCCATCGGCCCTACCTGCAATCTTTGGTGACAGTGCCTTCATAACAAGGCCCATCCCAGCCGGACCAGAGGCACCAGTTTCGGCGATCACATCCTTAATCATTTGTGCCAATTCAGCATCGCTGAGTTGAACAGGAAGATATTTCGCAATGACGTCGCCCTCAGCACGCTCAAGGGTGGCCTTCTCCGGGCGAGCGCCAGCATCGAATGCTTCGGCGGCCTCGCGACGCTTCTTTGCCTCGCGGGAGAGAACGGTAATGACTTCAGCGTCGGTGAGTTCGCGAGCGCTCTTGCCGGATACCTCTTCATTGGTAATGGCCGTGAGCACCATGCGTATAGTCCCCGACGTGATTTCATCACGTGACCGAATTGCTTCGGTAAGGTCTTCCCTGAGTCGTTCTTTTAGTCCCATGGAGGTATCTTCTCATGAGACCGCAGAAGGAGTTGCAATGGGTTATGTAGTGCGCGAGGCAGAGATACCAATCCTCCCTGGAGGCAGCGAGCCTATTCGGATTGTGCACTTCTCTGACCTGCACCTCACCCCATCAGTCAAGCGAGAAATCGCAGACATCAAAGGTTTCATCGACCTTGAACCAGATCTGGTGATTAGCACAGGAGATTTCCTCGGCTCTATCGATGCGGTGCCGGTTGTACTGGATGCTCTCGATCAACTCCTCGATGTCCCGGGGCTCTTTGTCTTTGGCTCAAATGACTACTACGCGCCGCGATTGAAGAACCCTCTTCTCTACCTGACTCCAGATAATGGAAAGAGAATTCATGGCGATCCTCTGCCCTCACACGAACTTGCCGAGGAACTCACAAAAAGGGGCTGGCACAATCTAAATTACTCGCGCGCTTTGCTGGAGATTAACGGGACGACTATTGAGGCCCGAGGTACAGATGATGCCCACCTCAATCGCGACGACTACTCACTCGTCGCCGGCACGCCAGATCCCAATGCAGACGTGGCGATCGGTGTCACGCATGCCCCGTACAAGCGAGTTCTTGAAGCCATGGGCGCAGACGGAGTCTCAGCCATATTTGCCGGCCACACACACGGTGGCCAAGTGCGATTGCCGTGGATAGGCGAGAGCAGAGCCCTCACCACAAATTGCGATCTGCCCACATGGCGGGCGCGAGGTCTGACTCGTTTTGGAAAAGAACCGTGGTTGCATGTCTCCGCAGGAATGGGAACAAGTCCGTATGCACGGATACGAGTCGCTAGTCCGCCAGAAGTTTCACTTGTTACATTGATTGCAGGCAACGAAAAATAATCTCTGAGTCGGGGTGACAGGATTTGAACCTGCGACCTCGTCGTCCCGAACGACGCGCGCTACCAAACTGCGCCACACCCCGAAGAGGCCAATACTACTTACACTCAGCGATGTCGCACACATGAATGGAGGAAATGACGTTGGGTAGCACGCATGATTGGTCGGTCGCAGCTGACACTGATCACATCCTTGGAATTCAAAAAGACGCCGAACTATTCGCTAAAGGCGGGATCACACATCTTGTTCTGGAAGTCATTGCTTATGCGGTTGACGAGGCCATTATGGGAACAACAGATCACATCCGTGTAACGCTTTATAAGGATGGATCGATGTGCGTGGAAGATAACGGTCGAGGTACTGCAGTTCGAGAGGTGTCAGGCACACCCATGGTTAAACCAATCATGGCCACCCAAGACCTGAGATTCTTCAGGATTCCTGAGGCACCCCTCCTTCCAGATGGACTTGCTCGGTCGGGAATATCTGTTATGGCCGCACTTAGCGAGTGGGCGGTCCATACGAATCGACGGGCTAACGGAAGTTGGACTCAACGCTATGAATATGGACTGCCATCTGGTTCCTTGACATCAATAAGCGAAAACGGAAGCACGGGAACCTCCGTTTGTTTCCAGCCCAATCAAGCGATTTTCGGCAGTGAAGTCGTTTCTGCGTCGCATCTTCGGCAAATGTGCATGGGATTTCCTCAAACAGCGGAGATTGTCATATCTGAAGAACGATAAGGGGCTCCAAAGTCTTGCTGGAATTGGAAGGCTTGAGCGAGTCAAACTCAAGTGGGTTTACGTACTACAAAAGTCCAGAACGGTTCGGCATCCGAAAACTTCAAGCTTCCAACATCAAAGCCAGCATTCTCAACCATTTCCGAGATTTGTTTCTTCGTGAACCGTTGTTCCAGGGAAGTACCGAATCGATCATATGCGTCATTTCGCATCACATAGAAATTCATGTCTTTGTAGTGATGCAGGGGGATATTCCCTGAACTCAATCCGAACTTCTCTGCAACCTTGGACAATCTAGCCAACGGCCAGTACACCAGCGCTGCGATGATTTCGCAGACGAATCTTCGCATTCGATAGGGTAATTTTGAAATTCCAATTCGAAACCTGTTTGTGATGCGCCAAACTAAACGATATAAAAAAGGCTTGTTTTCGAGGGCATAGTACAAGTAGCAGAGGAAATATCCGCTAGGTTTGATCTTCCTGAAAATGTCTTGAATACCGAGTCCCGTGTCAGGTAGATGGTGCAAGACGCCAAGAGAGACTGCGAGATCGAGAGAATCGTTTGGCACGCTATTTTCTGAAACCGTCTCATTCAATAGATGTACTTTCACATTCTTGTCGAAGCGTTGCTCCAGAACTGAAAAGGATTCCTTGCCCGGCTCTATTAACCATAATTGACTGGCATGTTCTAAAAGGAAATGTGCCCAACGGCCACTGCCCGCGCCAAAGTCTGCAATTACAAGATTGCTTGCGGTCAAAATCTGCGGTGGGAGTGGACGAATGTAGGCCGCGAACTGTTCGCGAATCTCTTCCAATTGATCAGAGGCCAGATAGTTGAAGGTTTTCCATTCCCCTCCAAAGTGGGAAATCACATGATCGTCGCGATTCTTGTCAGATGGCATCTGAGTCACTTCGTGAATTCCGCCGCAAGTAACTCGGCGATTTGAGCTGTATTCAATGCTGCTCCTTTACGAAGGTTGTCCCCACAAACGAACAAGTCCAGCGCCATCGGATTATCGATGCTCTTTCGCACGCGACCAACCCACGTCGGATCAGTGCCGACGACATCGGCAGGTGTTGGGAACTTGTGATTTTCTGGATCATCAACCAATTTCACTCCGGCGGCATTTTGCAGAATATCCTGCGCCGCCTTGCGTGAAGGCTCCTTTGCGAAAACCGCGTGCACGGTGAGCGAGTGCGTCGTAATTACTGGTACTCGCACGCATGTTGCGGCTACTTTCAGGTTTGGCAGTCCGAGAATCTTTCTCGATTCGTTTCGGACCTTGAGTTCCTCGGATGAATAGCCATCCTGCTTTAGGGAACCCGCCCAGGGGACGACGTTGAGCGCCAATGGCGCGGGGAAGGGTCCAAGATCTCTAATATGCGCGCGGACATCGCCGGCATTTGTGCCGGCATCTGTTCCAGCAACCGATTTGATCTGGGCGCGCAAGGTGTCGATGCCTGCTTGCCCTGCACCCGACGCGGCTTGGTATGACGAGACGACTAATTCCTTCAACTCGTATTCGCGGTGCAGAGCCCCCATTGCGACAATCATCGACAGAGTTGTGCAGTTGGGGTTGGAGATGATTCCACGCGGACGATTCTTTGCCTGCTGTGGATTTACCTCGGGTACGACAAGTGGAACATCCTCATCCATGCGAAAAGCACCGGAATTGTCTACAACCACCGCTCCTTGAGAAACGGCAATTGGCGCCCACACTTCTGAAATCTCATCGGGAACGTCAAACATCGCGACATCGATGCCTTGGAATGCCTCTGGCGACAGGGCCACAACGGTGAGCTCTTTGCCGCGGCACATCAATTTCTTGCCCGCGCTCCGAGCTGATGCGATAAGGCGAATCTCACCCCACACGTCAGCACGCTCGGAAAGAATCGAGAGCATGACAGTTCCAACAGCGCCAGTGGCGCCTACGACAGCAAGGGACGGCTTGCGGGTCATCGGCCAGAGCCTCCGTAAACAACTGCATCGCCTGGTTCTCCGTCGAGTTCAAAAGCCGTGTGCGCGGCCCTCACCCCGCGCTCCAAGTCCGCTGCGCGACAGACGATGGAGATACGGATTTCTGACGTTGAAATCATCTCGATGTTCACGCCAGCATCAGACATCGCGGCAAAGAAATTGGCAGTAACGCCAGGATGCGAGCGCATTCCCGCGCCAACGAGTGAAAGTTTGCCGATCTGATCATCATATTGAATGGATGCGAAGCCAACCTCGCCTTGGATTCGCTGCAGAGTCGACGTTGCGTTGGCGCCCTCGCTCTTAGGAAGAGTGAAGGAGATATCTGTGAGTCCAGTCGATGCAGCCGAGACGTTCTGAACAATCATGTCAATGTTGATGTCGGCATCGGCAATCGCCTGGAAAATGCGAGCCGCGACCCCTGTGCGGTCTGGGACACCGACGATTGTGATCTTGGCTTCGCTCTTATCGTGTGCAATGCCAGAGATGATTGCTTGCTCCATGATGTCTCCTTCGGGTTGGTTCTTAACCACCCACGTTCCTTCGTTGGCAGAAAATGATGAGCGGACATGAATTGGAAGTTCGTAACGGCGTGCATACTCGACACATCGAAGATGAAGAACTTTCGCGCCACTTGCTGCAAGTTCCAACATCTCTTCGTAAGTAACAGATTTCAGTTTCCGCGCAGTCGGAACGACTCTCGGGTCAGCGCTAAACACCCCGTCGACATCGGTGTATATCTCGCAGACATCGGCATCGAGGGCTGCAGCCAGTGCGACCGCAGTCGTGTCAGAGCCGCCACGACCAAGAGTTGTGATGTCCTTGGTGTCCTGGCTTACCCCTTGGAATCCAGCGACGATTGCGATGGCGCCTTCTTCAATGGCCTCTCGAATTCGCCCCGGGGCTACATCAATGATGCGGGCACGGCCGTGAGCCGAGTCGGTGATTACCCCTGCTTGGCTGCCGGTGAATGAGCGTGCTTCGTGACCCAGATTGGAAATAGCCATCGCCAGCAATGCCATGGAGATTCTCTCGCCAGCGGTGAGAAGCATGTCGAGCTCTCGCCCCGTGGGAATTGGGGTGACTTGGTTGGCCAGATCGATGAGTTCGTCCGTCGTGTCTCCCATGGCGCTGACCACAACGACAACCTGATTTCCCGCACGCTTGGTTGCCACGATCCGAGCCGCGACCCGTTTCAAACCCTCGGCATCGGCAACGGAGGAACCACCATATTTCTGAACAATCAGAGCCATGAACCTAGTTTGAACTATAGCCAGGAGTTTCGGTAGTTAATATCAAATAACGAGACGGGCAAACGTTCAAATAATGAGATTCTTAGTTCTCAACCGTCCGACGTCCTTCGAATGCCCGCCCAAGAGTGACTTCGTCTGCGTATTCGAGATCTCCCCCCACGGGCAGACCGCTGGCTAGCCGTGAGACCTTCAAACCCAGTGGCTTGATAAGGCGCGCGAGGTAGGTGGCTGTTGCCTCCCCCTCGAGATTGGGATCTGTGGCCAGGATGACTTCGGTTATCGCGGAATCAGCCAACCGAGCCATGAGTTCGCGAATACGCAACTGATCGGGACCAATTCCATCGATCGGGCTGATCGCCCCACCAAGCACGTGGTACTTACCTCGAAATTCGCGAGTTCGCTCAATTGCGATGACGTCTTTGCTCTCCTCAACCACGCAGATAGAGGTGTTCTCCCTTCGGGGATCCCGACAGATGCGGCATTGAGTTTCTTCAGAGACGTTGCCGCACTCGGTGCAGAACTTCACGCGATCTTTCACGGTGCGGATTGCATCCACCAGCGATGCTGCCGTTTCGCTTTCAGACTGAAGAATATGGAATGCGATCCGCTGGGCGCTCTTTGGCCCGATGCCGGGTAAACGACCAAGGGCATCGATCAAGTCTTGGATTGCACCTTCATACATCCCGCTCATTAGCGTGGCTTCTCGCTGATGAATTGAGCGCCAAGTTCCTTGGCAAGAAGTTCTTGGCCGGAAAGTTGGTCGGCATCGGTAGGAGACTCATCAACACGCATCGCACGCGCCGCTGGGGTGTTCGGATTTATCGAAGGGTCGACGACGACTTCGATCTTTCGATCAACACCGACGACGTCAATGAATGACTGACGCAGAATCTCATCACTTGCCGAACGAAGGAATGAATCGCGAGCGCCAGCATTGACAATGGCAATGGTGATCGCCGTATCATCCAACGCCAACACTTGAGCGCTGGTGCTGAGAAGAGACCAAGTAAGACGGCGGCGCTTTTTTACATCCTCGATGACATCTGGCCACAAACGACGTAGACCAGCTACATCGGTTACACCCGAGTTCTTCGTCTCGATAGGCGAACTCTGCGACGAGACGTTCTCATCGGGAGACGTTGGTGATTTCTCGGCCGTCTTAATGCTTGGTGTAGCTGTAGTGACCTTAGGCGTTTCAGACTTAGGAGTTGGAGAACTCATAGGCGCCAAGTTTTCAGCACGCTCGAGTCTTTCGATTCGGGCGAGTAGGCCACGGTCTGAATTATCACCGATTGGCAATAACATTCGCGCGCAAATCAATTCGAGCATCAATCGCGGCGCTGTGGCACCTCGCATCTGCGTAAGGCCTTCAGCTGCGATGTCGGCCGCACGTGACAAACCAGCAGAGCCGATTCTTTGTGCTTGGTTTGCCATTCGTTCAAGTTGGTCATCAGAGACTTCGCGCAGGATTGCACCTGCTCCACCTGCAGGCAGGGCATCGACGATCATCAAATCGCGCAGACGTTCGAGTAGATCCGCTGCAAAACGGCGCGGATCATGCCCTGATTCGATAATTCGATCAACGCTCCTAAACAATGTAGCGCTGTCTCTGGCGGCTAGCGCATCGATGGCGTCATCCAAGAGGGCACTGTCGGTGAAGCCCAAAAGCTGAATCGCAATGTCGTAACTGACTCCGTCTTTACCGGCACCGGCCAGAAGTTGGCCAAGTACCGACTGCGCATCGCGCACGGATCCGCCGCTCGCGCGGACAACCAAAGGGATGACTCCCTTGGCAACCTTCACTCCTTCGGCATTGCAAATCTTCTCAAGGTTCGCGGCCAAGATTCCAGGAGGCACCAATCGGAATGGATAGTGATGGGTGCGCGAGCGAATAGTTGAAATCAATTTCTCGGGCTCGGTCGTGGCAAAAATAAAAATCACATGAGGCGGCGGTTCTTCAACGACTTTCAAAAGCGCATTTGCCGCACCTGGTCCGAGTTGGTGCGCCTCATCAATGATGTAAATCTTGTACCTGCTCTGTACCGGTGCAAAGAAAGCTTTGTCGCGCAGATCGCGCGCATCGTCCACTAAGCCGTGCGTTGCGGCATCAAGTTCGATGACATCCAAGGACCCAGGACCGTTAGCGACCAGGTCCTTGCACGATTGGCACTCGCCACAAGGATTAGGAGTCGGACCCAATTCACAGTTAAGGCTGCGAGCCATAATGCGAGCGCTGGAAGTCTTTCCGCAGCCTCGGGGACCGGAGAAAAGGTAAGCGTGGTGCGTTCGTCCAGATGAGAGAGCATTAGAAAGAGGAATGGTTACATGCTCCTGGCCGATGACATCGGCGAACAGGGATGGTCGGTACTTGCGATAGAGCGCTAAAGACATAGCAAGCATCTCCCCGTCCTGTTAGAGGACCCCTCGTGCACCCACTAGAGCGGGCCTACCCTTGCTGCCTTCCAGCCCTGGGGGAGTTCAGCCCGATAATGCCGCACGAGGGATCTGGCGCTAATCATAGTTAGAGCACCGATAGAGTTCTCACCCTGGAGGATTCGCATAGCGGCCGAGTGCGCACGCTTGGAAAGCGTGTGTAGGGCAACCTACCGAGGGTTCAAATCCCTCATCCTCCGCCATTTTTGATTTCCGAGGAACCCCTGCCACATTGACGTAGGTCGTTGGTCGGGACACCTCCGCCATTTTTTGCCTCCATGTGGATAACTTTCTCGAGGAAAATCGAGATTTGCCACCCTCAAGCATGACTACGAACCTAAGACTAGACAGATGCCCAATCATATTTTTCGCCGTAACGCTCACGATCCTGTTCTTACTTTCCTCAATGCCCTCTTATGCGGCAACAATTCACGCGAAAACACCCAGAGCCTCTTGCCGAATAGAGATTGGCAACGCTCACGTCTCGACTCATATCAAAGAGGTAATGGGTATTAAGGCAGTAAAAGTTAACGCTGAGTCGATCTGCAACGTTACTCAAAGTAATGTCAGACTAACCGTACAAATATACAAAGTGGGCTACTTTAGAGACTATTTGATTTCTGAAAGATCGACCAATCCTCTGCGTCCAACTTCTTACGGTACGCGGGTAAAAAATCAAGAAACTTTTAGGAGATGCACATCAAATAGGAAGTCCTCCTTTTATGGCATTGCATTTTCAGAAGCGATTATTGCCGGACAGAAATCTGCTGCTCCGCCAACTCGATCGCCGAAAATTGTTTCTCTTCAATGTGGGACTTGAGATAATCTCTGTCTATGAACAACGACGGCGAGAGCTTCCTATCCGCTAAGGACCTGGAGCGGGAGCGGGAGTATTTCCAACTCATATGCGACTTAGAGGTTAAGAACCGTTCCCGATATGAAAAACAAGCTGAACTCCTACTGAAGCGTGGAGAATTTTCAATTACATTGAATGATTCACTCCTTCTTTACACATTGGAAGATGGTGGATGCTCCTTTCGTGTCTCAAAAGACGGGGGCTTTGATTTCAATAAATTGGGGTGGACAAATCTGAGAAGACGCAAACACGAGAAATTGGAAACGCTTATTGGGAAATTCGCAAACAGCGAAGCCCAAGTAATTTTGAATATCTAACAGACATGGGCATCTTTTCACGTCTTCGAGCGAAGAGGTTCGATATCAATCTTGGTTATTCCAATTATCGGCTGCTCCCAGAAAGTGAGGCCGACGCCATGTCTCTTGGGATTCGATTGGAGAATAACCGTCCTCGATACCTAAAACAGGCGAAATCACTCCTTGAAAGTGGCGAAATTGAAGTCGCAGCAAAAGGCATCACCCTTAGATACTCGAAAGAAGGAAAAGCGATTGCCTTGGCAATTTCACGGGATGATGGTTTAAGTTTCGATGAGTTGCGCAAGAAGACTCTTCCGAGAGGGAAGAAGAAGGCAAGTGAAGCCATCCTCTTAATGATGGCTCAAACCGAAGTCGAACTCTGGCCTTGAGTTTGCTCGTAAAACCAGGTGTGCGACCTTGGAAAGCTTGCGCGGGGCAATCCACCCAGCGTCTAGATCTCGACGCCGATGTACTTCGTCTCAAGGAATTCGTGAATGCCGTCGAAGCCGCCTTCGCGTCCGAGTCCACTCTGCTTCATTCCTCCAAAGGGTGCAGCCGGATCTGAAATGACACCGCGGTTGATCGCGACCATCCCGGACTCCATCGCCTCGGCGACGCGAATTGATCGACCAAGCTCGCCTGAGAAGACGTAGCTGATAAGGCCGAAATCGGTGTTGTTGGCAAGGGCAATGCCCTCTTCGTCGGTATCGAATATCACGACGGGTGCGACAGGACCGAAAACTTCATTTTTCAGAATCTCATTGTCGCTCTTCACGGTCAGCACCGTTGCAGGATAAAAAGCACCAGCGCGATCTGGAACCTTTCCGCCAGTCATAACCAATCCGCCTTGCTTGACGGCCATATCTACTAGGGCGGCAATCTTGTCGCGCTCTTTAAGGGAAACGCTCGCGCCGAGATTCATCCCTGCCTCAAGAGGTGATCCCATGTGTAGAGCTTCCATTGCCTTCGTCAATGCCGCGGTAAGTTTCTCCGCGATGCCGCGCTGGACGTAGATGCGGTTAGCTGCTGTGCAGGCAGCGCCACCGTTGCGCATCTTGGCGACCATGATTCCTTCGACAGCTTTTGAAACGTCTGCATCATCAAATACCAGAACTGGGGCATTGCCACCGAGTTCCATTGAGCAGCGAACAACTTGATCCGCGGCCTCACGAAGAAGGACGCGACCTACTTCGGTAGAACCAGTAAAGGACAAATTCTTAACACGTGGATCGTGCAGCATCTTGCTGATGGTTTCTCCAACAGGCTTTGGCATGATGACGTTGACGACGCCCTTAGGCACTCCGGCGCGCTCGAGGATATCGACGATATAGAGAGCAGTTAATGGAGTTTCGCCAGCCGGTTTGAGAATGACTGTGCATCCAGCGGCGAGCGCAGGACCGATCTTTCGCGTGGCCATACCCGCTGGATAGTTCCAGGGAGTAATAAGGAGAGAGACACCGATGGGCTGGTGGGTGACAAGAATTCTCTTGTCCCCGCTTGGAGATTTGCGGAAATCTCCTGGAGTGCGGACGGCCTCTTCGGCAAACCATCGGAAGAACTCAGCTGCGTAAGCAACTTCGCCCTTGGCATCGGCGAAGACTTTTCCGTTTTCGCGCGAAATCATGGTTGCGATCGCATCGCTTTCTGCGGTCATAATCTCAAATGCCTTGCGCAGCATCTCGCTTCTAACGCGCGGGGCTGTCTTTGCCCACGAAGGGAATGCTCGATGCGCCGCGTCTAGTGCCGCTTCACATTCGGCATCCCCTGCGGTTGCAACCTCGGCAATAACTGATCCGTCACTGGGGTCATAAACCGGCATCGTTCCATTGCCGTCGACCCATTTTCCATCGATATATAACTGTGTACGCATGAACCGAGCATACCCGCACCCTTTTGGCCTTACCTCCGGGTAGCAGAGTGAATCCCCACGGCAGGGACGTGAGCAAAGCCAGGGCGGACAATCTAGGATGGCGGGGTGATCAGCACCACTTATCAAAACGCGTCCGACCAAACCGTGTCTGAGGAGAAATAGTGCCTAAATCTTGGACCGATAATGCGCCTGCGCCGGTAGCCCTTCAAGAACATGCTCATCTCAAAGACCCAATTTCGTACAAAATCAAGAGAACGCTTCTTGGCAACCCTCTTAACCGGCACACCCTTGGACACCAAAGGCTTGCAAAAAGATACGCCTTAGGAATTCTCTCCTCCGACTGCATCTCCTCGTCGGCTTATGGCAGTGAGCAGATCCTCATTGCCCTCTTACCCGCGTTTGGACTCGCTTCCTTTGCGCTGATGATGCCGATGACAGTGGTGATCATCGCAATTTTGACCATCATTACTCTGAGCTATCGAAACGTCATAGAGGTCTATACAAAAACTGGCGGGGCATACATCGTCACCAAGGACAATTTCGGCCCCGTGATGTCGATCATCGCAGCAGTCGCACTCATGCTCGATTACATCGTGACCGTCGCCATTCAATCAGCGGCGGGTGTTGCCGCAATCATCTCTACTTTCCCTTCATTACACCCGGGCAAGGTGTACATGACGATCGGCATTATCGTCCTCATTACCTATGGAAACTTGCGCGGAGTTAAGGAGGCAGGGAAGTCCTTCGCGATGCCTACCTATTTCTTTATCGCTGCGATGGCAATTGTCTTCATAACAGGCCTGGTTAAGGCATTCACCGGGAACCTACCCGTTTTAGACACCAATGTGACAGGAACATTTCCGATGGGACATGCGCAGGGCCTGCTTACATTCAGTGCGATCTTCATTCTTCTTCGCGCCTTCGCCAACGGTGGATCTTCCCTCACTGGCCTTGAAGCAATTTCCGACGGCGTGGCGTTATTTAAGGTGCCCGAGGCTCAGAACGCACGAAAGACTCTCGTCACGATGAGCATGATCTTGGGGACTCTGGTTATCGGTGTTTCTTGGTTCGCTCAACGTATACACGCCCTGCCATATGTAAGCGGCACCCCGACAGTTATTTCACAGATCGCGAAAGCGTCCCTCGGTAATGAGACTACGGGAAAGATACTTTTTGTTCTTGTCCAAGCTGCAACCATGTTAATTCTATTCGCGGGCGCGAACACGACCTATAACGCCTTTCCGATTCTCTGCAACTTCGTAGCAACCGATGGGTACCTGCCTCATCAGTTGACCAAGCGCGGACACCGACTTTCATTTTCTAACGGCATCATCTTCCTAGCCAGTTCTGCAACTGTTCTTGTGATTATCACGGGCGCAGCAGTAGATCACCTCGTAGCCTTCTATGCACTTGGTGTTTTTACTGGATTTGCTCTTGCGGGATTTGGAATGGCGAAACACGCCTACACGCATCGCATCGGCAACTGGAAGCTTAAGATGTTCATCAACGGGCTGTCAGGATCTGTCGCCGTTATCGTTGTTCTCGTCTTTGCGGTCGTGAAGTTCACGGAAGGCGCTTGGTTGGTTATCACCATTGCTCCAATTGCGGTCTTCTCGTTGCTGCGACTCAATCGACAATACCGACGTGAACAGGCCGCTTTGAATTTCCGAAGCGAAGAATCGCGCGCCACATCTATCAGCCGCCACGACGTGACGGTTCTCGTCGACAGTGTCGATGTAGCAACGGTCGGGGCAGTTCGATATGCACGTAGTCTCAACCCACATTCGTTGGCGGCAGTTCACTTTGTGATTGATGATCAAAGAGCTGAAGATATCCGCAAGGCATGGTCCGCAGCACCTGCACTAGACGACGTAATGCTCGAACTCATTGACTGCCCCGACAGGCGTTTGCCCAATGCTGCGATGGACTACGCAATTCGAGCAACAGCATCTCCAGATGTGGAATTGACTCTACTGTTACCTCGTCGCTCCTACGCTCCAGTGCTCGGAAAGCTGCTTCACGATCAAACCGCTGAAGAAATCGCGCGCCCAATCTCTCAATTGCCACGCGTAGTTGCGACGATCATTCCTTTTGATGTGGCCAAGATAATTTCTGGACAAAGTGTCGTTGTGCATGACCGCCATGGACTTGAGTTGGCCACGATCGCCAAGAGCCCCAAACCCTTCGCGCCGGAGTTGAAGATCAAACCAGCGAGCGCGGTGTCATTTATGAGCAACGAGCCAGTAAGTCACTATGCGGAGAATCTGACACCCATTGGGAAGATCATGTGGCGCAATCGAGCTCACGTGAAGGGAAGAGTTACATCAATCAAGACCGCGCCACGCGGTGCTGCGCCAATAGTTGAAGTGGAAGTCTGGGACGAGACTGGCGGAGTCACACTTCAATTCTTAGGGAGGCGAGAAATCGCCGGTCTTGATGTCGGATCGCAGTTGCTTGCAGAGGGCATGGTCGGCGAAACCGACGGTTCACTCACGATCCTCAATCCTTCTTACCAGATCGTGATCTAGGAACTTTTCAAATATTATGGCGGTGGCGGTGGGATTTGAACCCACGGTTGAGTTTCCCCAACACACGCTTTCGAGGCGTGCTCCTTTGGCCGCTCGGACACGCCACCAGGAGCGAGGATACAGTACTTAAATTCCTTTTCGTTGCGCTTGGAAGAATGATTGGAGCAACTGGGCACACTCATCGGCCATCACGCCCGCAACTACTTCGGGTTTATTCAAGGTTCTTGGGTCTCTCAAAATATCCCAAACAGAGCCGACTGCCCCTGCCTTCTCATCCCAAGCGCCAAATACAACCCTCGGAATTCGAGACTGCACAATCGCACCGGCGCACATCGCACAAGGTTCAAGAGTGACAACCAACGTGTGTTCTTCCAGACGCCAACCCCCGAGTTTGAGAGCAGCCTTTCGCATCGCAACAATTTCTGCGTGAGCAGTCGGGTCATGATCTAACTCGCGCTCATTGCTTCCCGTTGCGACCACTTCACCCTTGCCATTTAGAATCACGGCACCGACTGGCACATCGGCGCTTGTCGTGGTCGCTTCTTGGGCGACCTTGATGGCCAAAGCCATCGCTTCTTCATAATTCATAGACCTATTAGTTCGCGAAACTCTTCACCAAAACCCAACCGAGTTGCGATGGCGTCTAGTTGTTCATCAGGAAACAATTCTGCATCATCACAAAGAGCGGAAATCTCCATGTGGTTCATACCCAAGTCGGCCAGAATGTCCAAATGCCCCACTGGTAGTGGTTCGTCTTCTTCATTGGGGAATGGAAGATCGGCCAGTTCAATGAAATCTGATGCCACTTCATAATCGAACGCGCAAGTAACATCGCTGAGAAACATGCTTATATGTGAACCGAGAACTCTGATGATGATGAAGAACTCCTCATCAATTGCAATCAGTGCAATGGCGCCCCCGTTAGTGCGCTGGCTCTTCAAGCGATCAATAATGTGAGCCAGGTCATGCGGATTAGGTAGCTTGGCGAGATTCCATCTGCCTTCTTCATGCCAAGCGGCCACTGCGATATCAACTTCCTCACTCATCACCGCCCCCGTTTCACATGCCCTCAGGTTGCATACTGACACTCATTTCTTGAGATGAAAAGACCTGTAAGGTATGGGGGGTGAAAGTCCACGTCGCGAATCACCCGCTAATCTCGCACAAATTGACCGTGCTGCGCGATGAAACCACCGACTCCCCGACCTTTCGTCGCCTCGTCGAAGAACTCGTCACATTGCTAGCGTACGAGGCAACTCGCGAAGTGCGCACGAAAACGGTCACAATTAGGACTCCGGTAGTTGTCACTCAGGGTGAAAAGATGGCAGACCCCAGACCGGTTGTCGTCCCTATCTTGCGCGCAGGACTTGGAATGCTTGAGGGAATGGTTCGCCTGGTTCCGACTGCCGAAGTTGGTTTTCTTGGAATGGTACGGGACGAAGAAACTTTATTGGCCAGCACTTACGCCAACCGACTTCCCGACGATCTTTCTGGGCGTCAATGTTTTGTTCTTGATCCAATGTTGGCAACCGGCGGAACTCTTGTCGCCGCCCTCAACTATCTGATTGATTTAGGTGCCACAGACATCATCGCAATCTGCATTATTGCGGCACCTGAAGGCGTTGCCTACATGGAGCAGGCTTTTGAAAACTGTCCAGTGCCAATCACAATTGTTACGGGGGCACTGGATACAAAGTTAAATGAAAACGGATATATCGTGCCGGGTCTGGGTGACGCGGGCGATCGACTTTATGGAGTTGTTTAACATGGCATCAACCAGTCCTGGATACGGCATCACCATTCGCGTAGAGGGCGCACCTTCGGTGCAACCGGTAGCGGAGGCAACAGCGGCAATCACCAAGGCAGGTGCGACGATTACCGCACTTGACGTTGTTGAATCCCTCTTGGACAAAGTTGTTATTGACATCACCTGCGACACCATCAATGCCGACCACGCAGAAGAAATCACCAAGGCTATCAGCGCCCACGATGGATTAACGGTGCGCAAAGTCAGCGATCGCACCTTCTTATTGCACCTCGGCGGCAAACTGGAAATTCATTCTCGAGTGCCCCTCAAAACCCGCGATGATCTTTCTCGTGCATACACGCCTGGCGTCGCACGTATCTGCCAAGCGATCGTGGACGATCCAACCGACGCACGACGCCTTACGATCAAGCGGAACACTGTTGCAGTAGTCACCGATGGATCGGCAGTCCTTGGACTTGGAAATATCGGGCCAGAAGCCGCTCTTCCAGTGATGGAAGGAAAAGCAGTGCTATTCAAACGTTTTGCAGACGTCGACGCATGGCCTGTTTGCCTAGACACCCAAGATGTTGATGAGATCGTCCGGACTGTTCAATTGATCGCACCGGTATATGGCGGAATCAACCTCGAGGATATTTCAGCTCCACGATGCTTTGAGGTTGAGGCACGGCTTCGCGAACTTTTGGATATCCCTGTCTTCCACGATGATCAACACGGCACTGCGGTCTGTGTGCTTGCTGCGCTGACAAATGCCTTGAAGCTAGTGAAGAAGAACCTCGCTGACTGCAAGATCGTTATCAGTGGTGCTGGTGCGGCTGGCACGGCTATCGCACGCCTTCTCACCATAAGCGGTGCCAAGAACATTATTGCTTTTGACTCCAAGGGTGCCATTAACAGTGGAACAGTCACGAAGGACCCAATGCGTCAGTGGTTCATCGACAACTGCAATCCAAATGATTTTGTTGGCAAGATGTCCGAAGGCATTGTCAATGCTGACGTTTTCATCGGTGTCAGCGCTGGAAATATCTTGAAGGAGGCAGATGTAGCCTCAATGGCCAAGGACTCGATTGTCTTTGCCCTGGCAAATCCAGACCCAGAGATCGACCCATACATTGCTCGCAAGCACGCGACAATCGTGGCAACAGGTCGAAGCGATCAACCAAATCAGATCAACAATGTTTTGGCATTCCCCGGAATCTTCCGCGGCCTCCTTGATGCAAACGCCCACAAGATCACAGACGAACTTCTGGTTGCGTGTGCGGAAGCGATTGCAGGTTGTGTCTCAGCCGATCAACTGAATACTTCATTCATCGTTCCTAGCGTATTTGATCCCAATGTTGTTACAGCAGTAGCGGCAGCTGTGAAGAGGTCGGTCTCTTAAGAACTCAAAGTGTGATTAGTACTCGTTAGCAATAAAGAGTTCCTTCGATGGGAACTTTGTAAGAATGTGAACACCGCCTTCGGTGACCACGACTTCTTCCTCGATGCGGGCGGCAGAAATACCGTCAGAGGCAGGGCAGTACGTCTCCAGGGCAAAAACCATGCCCGCTTTGATTTCTATGGGATTTTCAAGGCTGTTGAGACGGGAGATGATCGGTCTCTCATGCAGCCCAAGGCCAAGTCCGTGACCGAACTGCAACCCGAAAGCAGCTAGCTCGTCGGTGAATCCGAAATCCTCGGCTTTTGGCCAAACCTTAGCAATCTGATCTGTCCCAACACCGACTCGAACCGTGTCGATTGCCGCGTCCATCCACTCACGTGCTTTCGTGTAGGCATCATGCTGGCTTGCTGTAGCGCTGCCGACCGCAAAGGTGCGGTAGTAGCAGGTGCGGTATCCGTTGAAGGAGTGAATGATGTCAAAGAATGCCTGATCACCGGGTCTAATGATTCTGTCGGTGAAATTGTGGGGATGGGGATTGCAGCGATCACCCGATATCGCGTTGATCGCCTCAACTTGGTCCGATCCCATTTCGTAGAGGCGCTTGTTAGCCAAAGCGACGATCTCATTCTCTCTGATACCGGGCTTAAGGACGTCGACAATGTTCTGGTAAACGCCATCGACCATCGCGGCGGCTTGATTCAAAAGCATAATCTCATCAATGGACTTTATGACTCGTGCATCCAACATGTATTGCTGAGCATCCACGACTTTCAGTCCCTGACGTTGCATCTCAAAGAGGAATGCCGGCTCCACAATGTCGACGCCAACTGGCATGTCTTCCACACCCGCATCAACAAGAAGAGATTTGATCTCTTTGATCGCAGATTCCATCAGGCCGGCTGATGGGGCGACGGCACCACGCATGCCAAGCATTCCTGGGCGGTTGTTCTCTTGCTTGAGCCATGGCGAATAGAGCTTGTGATGACGAACTGCTGATCCAAAGTCCCAAAGCATCGGTTCGCCCCCGTCGCGGGTAAGGAGTGCATACCGAGTCATCTTGTCGCCCAGGGCGCCACCAATCCACGTTTGAGTCGTGTATCGAATGTTGTAGAAATCAAAAAGAAGGAACGCACCGCACTCACTGCTATCCAACGATTCCTTTGCACGGCCAATGCGGTACTTTCGAAGGCGGTCGAAATCAACGCGAGACTCGTAATCGACCCCCATGTGCCCGGGAGCAGCCAATGGTGCCACTTTTTTCATGATTTCCTTCCCCCTCTACCACAACGTTTATGCGGACTCGCTCTCGAGTCCGTCAGACACCTGAAGATCTTCCGACTTCAAATTCATCCCTGAAGCGGCAGCTTGCTCAAGTAGAAGTACCGAGAAATCCATATCCACGTTGCCGTGCCCGACTGCCTGTTGGACAATCTGGTGCGTTACCGAAGCGATAGGCATCGGAACCTCCAGATCGCGCGCAGCGGCAAGCCCAAGGTCGAAATCCTTTCGCAAAAGAATCGGCGTAAAAGTTGGAGTCATATCAAGATTGATAAAAGCCGGGCTCTTATAGCGAGTGAAAACAGAACCCATCACAGACTCATTCAGGAAGGCGAGGAACGCTGATCGAGGAACGCCGGCTTTCTCTGCAAACACTGTGATCTCGGCCATCGACTGAGTGACAACGCCAAGAAATATGTTGTGTGCAAGTTTCACCAGACGGGCCAGATCGCCCTCGCCAGCATAAGTCGCAGCCTTAACAATGTGAAGGAGAATCGGTTCGACTTCATCAAAGACATCTTTTGCACCCGAAGCAATCATTGTCAATTTGCCGGCCAAGACAACTTTGGCGTTCCCGGAGACTGGGGCCACTAGATACCCAGTACCCCTGTCCGCTGCGGCTAAGCGAACTTCATCGGAGGCTTCTTCGCTGACTGTCGAGCAATCCACCAAAATTCTTGGCGCGACCTTCTGTGTCAGGACACCGCCGACGCCAGTTGTTACTTGGAGTAGATCGGAGGATTCAGAGACCATCGAAAAGACAATGTCGCAGTCGGCTAATTCGGAAATCGAATCCGCAATCTTTGCGCCGTATGCAGCCAATGGTTCAGCTTTGGATCGAGTGCGGTTGTAAACGCTCACGCTTAATCCGACGTTAAGCAGTCGAGAGACCATGGCATAACCCATACGTCCCGTTCCAATCCAGCCAATCGTTAGGTTTGAATTAATCGTCATGTCAGTTCTCCTGTTGAGTCTTGGCTGGCGTGCGAGTCATTGTGGATGCACCCAGATAAAGTCTGGCGACTTCCGGATCCTCGAGAAGCGTCGCTGCAGCCCCGGTTATCCGAACAAGACCCGTTTCGAGAATCGCTCCTCGGTCGGCCGCGGCCAACCCGGATCTTGCATTCTGTTCTACAAGCAAAATGGTGCGACCCGCCGTTGCCAACCCTCTAATGGCTTCAAAGACCAAGCGACGAGACTTGGGATCAAGTCCAATGGAAGGCTCATCAAGCAAGATGAGCTTTGGATCAAAGAGAAGAGTCCGAGCAAGTTCGACCTGCTTCTGCTCACCACCGGATAAAGATCCTGCATGTGTATTGCGACGCTGAGTGATGATGGGGAAGATGTACGCGGCTTCATCAATACGATCTTGAATCACCTTTCGACTTCGAATGAGATAGCCGCCCATGAGTAAGTTGTCCCATACCGTCATGCCAGGAAATAGCGAGCGCTCTTGCGGAACATGGACTATTCCTCGACTCAAATTCTCCTTTGGTGTTTGGCCTGTAATGTCCGTGTCCTCGAACATGACCTTTCCATCCATTGGAGGAAGCAGACCTGAAACCGTCTTAAGCACCGTGGACTTTCCCGCACCATTGGGCCCAATAAGGCACATGATGTCGCCACGATTGAGTGTGAGGTCGACGCCCTTTAGCACCATGCCGGATCCGTACCCGGCTACAACGCTTATAAGTTGAAGCAACACTGTGGAATTGGAATCTATTTTGTCCGCTAGTTTCATTTTTTCACTCCTCAATCGCCAAGGTAGGCATCGAGCACTCGGGGGTCAGATTGCACCGTCTCTGGATCTCCCGTTGCGATTGTTTTTCCGCGATCAAGCACGATCACGGGATTGCAGACTCGCATGACGAAACTCATATCGTGTTCGACTATCAGGAACGTGACGCCCGCTTCGTTGTAGGAGCGAATGTGCGTTGCCATGGTTTCGATCAGAATCGGATTGACGCCCGCAGTTGGCTCGTCAAGCAATACCAATCGAGGTTTGCTCATAAGCACGGACGCAAACTCAAGAAGTTTGCGCTGGCCCCACGAGAGTTCGCTTGCGTAAAGGTCAGCTACGTGGCTGAGTTTGAACTCCTCAAGGAGTTCTGCCGCTCTCTTCCGATCGTCAGCGGAAATTCGGCGGCCGAAGAAGGACTTCAGGGTTCCTCCCCGCGCGACCACTAAGTTCTCCTGAACCGTGAGATCGGCGAAGACACGTGCTTGTTGAAAGGTGCGTGTGAGTCCCTTTCGATAAAGAGTGCCCGGACCCTCCTTGTGAATCGTGGATCCGGCAAATTCCACCGTGCCACCATCCGATGGGAGATAGCCAGTGATCAAGTTAAAAACAGTCGTTTTTCCAGATCCGTTGGGGCCGATGAGAGCAGTAATGCTCCCCTCCTCCACTGAAAATGAGCAGTTATCTACAGCTATAAGTTCGCCGAATCTCTTCGTTAAATCCGTGACTCGCAGCAGTTCGCTCATGAGTGCGCTCCCTGGGAAAGCGCCGATGTACTCGTACCGTCAGCGATAGTGCGTTGTTCCGCAAGCGCGGCCAAACGTCGCTTGCTCAGAAGGGTTGGCAAGATTCCTCGTGGCAGTAGCAACATGATGATTAAGAAGATCGCTGCATAAACTATGAGGTAGATCTGACTTCCGCCAACGTAATAGGCGAGGAGTTGTTGGGCGGGCATCAGAATCGCTGCACCCAAAATAGGGCCCCACAAAGTGGCACGTCCTCCGAGGAAGGTCATCAAAACTATCGCAATTGTGATCAGTGGATCGAAGGCGAATTGGGGATAGATAAAGCCGATGTAGTACGCCCAGACTGCCCCAGCCATTCCGGTGATGCCCACACTTACAGAGAAAGCGAGAAGTTTCACACCAGTCGTAGGAACTCCAACTCCACGCGCCTTGTCCTCATCAGCTCTGATCGCAGTAAGCGCCATGCCGAGTTTTGTTCGAATTACGAAGTAGGTAATACCCATTGCAAGAAGAAGTAACGCGGCAGCAACAAAATAGAAGGGTTGTTCGAATATGTCGATGTTGAAAGGCGCCCTAGACACGCCAGCGCCTTGCGCGCCACCAGTTAGGCTTTTGATGTTGTAGCCGAGAGTCTGCGCGACAAAGAGAAGTGTGATTGTCACGATCGCGAATACGTCTGCTCGGGTTCGCATTGCCAGCCATCCGATAGGCAATGCGAGAAGGGCGCACCCGATGCCAATGAGCGGAAGCGAAATGAACGGCGCCCAGCCATTTGTAAGAAGCTCCGTATTCTTGAACATGTAGGCGATGGCATACGCTCCGATTCCAAAGAATGCTGCGTGGCCAAGAGATGGATACCCTGCATAGCCGCCGATTAAATTCCAGGCAGAGGACATGGCTGCGTATAGGACCGTAAAAAAGAGCAGATTCCAAATCCAGTGAGCACGAAAGATCTCCGGCATTGCGATGAGAACAGCTATCGATATTCCACCGCGGAGTAGACCGTTGCGGGTGAAGAAGGCGCTAGCACCCTCTGTAGTCTTTTTCACAGGTTGCCTCGTTCCACTCGACCAAACATCCCCTGAGGGCGCACAAGCAAAACCAGAAGCAACACAATGAAGAACGTCATCTCCGACCAAGTCGGCGACCATGTAACAGCTGCCACTGAGGAAACAACGCCGATTATCACTCCAGCAAGCACTGCCCCACCAATCGATCCAAGGCCGCCAAGAACAACAACCGAGAGCAGCCTTGATATCAAGTCGTAATGACTGCCTGAGTTGAACGGGAATAGGAGCCCGAAGATGGAACCTGACGCCGCCGCAGTTGCGATGCCCAAACCAAATCCATACGCCTTGACACGGTTGGAGTCGACTCCCAGAAGCGTTGCTGACTGAGGGTTCTGTACAGTTGCACGAATTGCACGACCAAACCGGGTTTTTTGAAGAACGATGTAAAGAAGCAGAAGTAACACACACGAGACGATGAATCCATAAACACGCACTGCCGATATTGCAAAACCGCCGACGTCAAAGGCTTTGTTGGCATAAGAAGTATTAATGCTCCGATAGGTCGTGTGGTAAGAGACTGAAAGAATTCCTTCGATAAGCAGGGCAAGAGCGAAGGTAACCAAAATGGAAAGTTCGACAGCGTCTTCGCGTCGAAGCGGTCGAAGGAATACCCAATGCCCCACTACGCCGATCCCAAACATGAGTGGTGTCGTAATTAGAACCGCAATAAGTGGGTCGACGCCAAATTTCGTAAACAGAGTGAAGGCGAGATATGCAGAGGCAATAACAAAGGCACCTTGCGCAAGATTGACTACCTTCATCACCCCGAAGATCAGCGTCTGGCCCGATGCCATGAGCGCGTAAACCCCGCCAGTGAGGACACCCAAGATCAAACCTTGGATCAGCGTGTGCATTGTCTTGCCTCCTAGATAGAGCGTTGAAGAACTGGTTATGTAGCGGACCCAACTCGAAACGTCGCTTTCAAATTGGGTCCGCCATTCAAACGGGCATTACTGCTTTTCAGGCACCCCAGTTTGGCTTTGGAGCCACAGGGGAGGATTGCGCGATCGTGGCTGGGAAAACAGGTACGAGCTTGCCTTTCTGCCACTGCACTAATAGATAGCTTCCTTGAGGTTCCCCAATTGCATCCCACGAGAGATCACCAAGGACTGTCGCCCAAGTACCGGAATGCAACGTCGAGATGATTGTCGCGTTATCAACTTTGCCAGTCTTGGCGGCAACGAGTTCGAGAACTTGACCTGCCGCGTACGCCTCAACGGATGAGTTGTCGATTGCAGACGCGTCTCCGCCGTACTTCGCGATATATGCCTTGATGAAATCGGCACTGCCTGTTGCAGTACTGCTTGGGAACCAGTCTCCTGATGAGAACACTCCTTCGGTGTTGGCTGCGCCGACCTTGCTTGGAAATTCAACCGGGGAGTTTGCACCGTTGCTCATGTACAGCCACTTGGGGTTGTAATGAAGTTGGATCAGCGCCTTGACCTGCTGATAGGCATCAAGTGACTGAGTTCCTGAGACGATGACGTCTGGCTTGCTGGCAATTGCCTTTGTCATGATTGGCGTGAGGTCAGGAGTCTCTGCAGGATACGTTCCTGAATAAACCGTCTTGATTCCTGCAGCCTCGAATCGAGCCTGAACGTTGGCAGCAATTGGCTGAGCAAACGGATCGTCTAGTGAGGGATATGCCGCGGTCTTTGGTCGCTCAGACGCTGGCAAGGCGAGTATGTAGTCGGCAAATACATCACCTTGCTTCACGATTGGTCCTGGTTGAATGAAGAAGAGGTTGCCCAACTTCTGAGCGAACACCTTCGGGCCACCGCCAGCAGATTCGATGAATGCGTACTTGTATCGGTCGGCAACCTGTGAGGCCGGAACAGTTAGCAAGCTTGAAAATGGACCAAAGACAAGATCAACTTTGTCGCGGGTAATGAGGTTCTGATAGTTAGTGACGACCTGGGTTGGGCTCGAAAGGTCATCAACAATCTTGAGTTGAACCTGACGTCCGAGAACACCACCTTTTGCATTCACAGTGTCGGCCCAAAGTTCATAGCCTTTCTTTACTGCTGTGCCTGGATCGGCGAAGTCTCCAGTGAGTGAAAGGGAAATACCGATCACCAACGGCTTGGTGTTTGCCGCTGGGGTTGACGATGTTGTTGACGTGGAGGCCGAGCATGCGCTCAGAACAACGAGAGCGGCGCCCACGACAGCGACAAGAGGCGCTCTCTTGAACCATCGTTTAGACAATCGATTGTTATTCATTCCGTTACCTTCCTAGTGCGTAGATACGAACAATGAATGTGTCGAATCGTGGACGCTGGGGCACATACTCGCATTCGACTTCGCCGCAGTTATTGAACTCACCTTCCACGGATGGGTTCAATGACTTTGGTCTGTTGGAAAGGTAGGTCACGCAATCACCTCTCGTCAAGGGTTTCACTCCAGTGTCTACAACTATTCAGCGTTTGCGAAGACTAGTGCCGCGTTGGTTTCATGAGGGTAATCACCTATCCTTGCGAAAATGGTTAGCACTCTTGCAGATGTAGCTGAGGCCGCAGGCGTTCACCCCGGCACCGCCTCCAAAGCGCTTAACCCTGAGTCCCGACATCTAGTCGCTGCCGACACGGTTAAGCGAGTATTGGAGATTGCCGCCAAGTTAAATTACCAACCGAACTCGCTGGCGCGAGGGCTTCGAACCAAACGCTCGTACACCGTCGGTTTCATGGTTCCGGATCTCATCAACCCTCTGTTTCCACCGATTGTGCGAGGTGTGGAGGAAATACTTGGACCCGCGGGTTTAAGTGCGCTTATCGTCAACACAGATAACGATCCTAAGAAAGAGATGCAGCTTTTCGACACGTTAGTGAATCGACGTTGTGATGGATTCATTCTTGCGACCGCTTTCCGAAACGATCCCGTAGTCAAAGAGATCGTAAAACGTAAGATTCCCGCGGTACTGGTCAACCGTCTTACGGAGACACAATTGCTGCCCGCCGTTGTGGGAAATGAGGCGGTGGAAGTACGTGAGGCCATCGAACATTTGGTCAATTTCGGACATCGACGGATTGCCCATATCGCAGGCCCGCAGAACTTGTCGACGGGATACATCCGTTTACGCGCGTTCAAGAAAGTCATCAGCGAATTTCAACTCATCGAAACCGATTGCCCGACCGTTGTTTCGACAGGTTACAACGAGAGTGCTGGAACCCAGGCGATCACAAAGCTCCTTGCCGAAGCAGGTCCAAGACCGACAGCAATATTGGCAGCGAATGATCAGTTGGCCATCGGCATCATTGATGGTCTCAAGGACGCAGGGCTGAGTTGCCCCCGGGACATATCGGTTATTGGTTTCAATGACATACCAATGATGGACCGTGTGCACCCGTCTCTCACAACTTTTGCCCTTCCCAAGCACAGAATGGGCGTAGAGGCGGCCGAAATCTTGCGTGCATGGATTGAAAGCGGGACGGCGCCGGAGCCCACGATTGTTTACCTTCCATGCCCCCTGGTGATACGCGAATCAACGGGGCCGGCGCCCACTTCCTGACCGCTCGCTGTTGGCAAGCACTCCGATGTAGGTCATGAATATTCCTGTAAATAAATACGCACCTACGTGAACGCCCTTTGAAGGCAGAAAAATATCTAAAAGTAGCGAACCCACCAACTGCCCGCCGACGCTAAAGAGGGTAAAGGTCAACACCCCCAGGTGTTGAACAACAGTCGATGCGAAGGCTATATAAATGACGCCTGTCACTCCACCGAGATACATCCACCACGGATTCCACGTCATCGGATCTAGATGGGAGTGATGAGTGACTATTCCGCCAAAAAACAATATGAGCAATAATGCTGTGCCCGTGATGAAATTCATCAGCGTCGTCGCGAAACTCTGCCCAGAATGCTCATTAACTTGACCATTCAGAGCACGCTGAACCCCAATGATGCCCCCAGAAACTACTCCCAATACGATCGCGATAATGGAGAGGTTCTTTGCGTCCAACCTATCCCAAACCGAAATCACTACAGCCAAAATTGTCAGAGCAGCCGCACTGATTCTGCGGGCTGAGATGTGCCTTTTTCCGCCGCCAGTGAGTCCAAGTCGATCAACCAACACAGAAATCCCCGTTTGACCGGCAATCACAGAGACGGAGTAGATCGCAACGCCAATCAAAGGGACTACATGGGTTTGAATGGCGATGACGACTCCGCCTAACGCTCCTCCGAAGAGTCTCCATCGGGGAATCGCCCCAGATTAAACCGCGCTAAACAGGGTTCTTAAGCCGCACTTTATACCTTCATGAAAATAGGTAATCACCATCAAAATGACGAGACCCGAACCGAAAGAGATGCATGCAGCTTGGAGGCTGTTGTGAAGACGAAAAGCCAATTCGCCATTTGCTCGAGATTGCACCGCAATGAAGATTCCTGCAAGAGCGGCCAATAAATCCAATCGCATTGAGCTCAGTCTTCCAGCGCAAGGGTCGTCGCAAGCCACTCTTCTTCAAGTTGGGTCTGATTAGATCTCAGGTCTTCCAGCTCTTCATCGATCTGAGCCAATTGTTCTGGATCGAAAGCAGCCACTTCCTGATCAACCAATAGAGCCGAAATCTTCTCTGAAACCTTTTCCAGTTGCCTTTCAAGCCTGACTAGATCCTTCTTCAATTGCCTCTGTGTTGCCGCACTGGAAATCTCCTTTTTTGGAGCCTCATCCTCATTCATCTGGGCAATCATTGCTTCGCGCTGCTCCAAGTATTGGTCCACTCCACGGGGCAGATCGCGGAGTTGTCCATCACCCAACAATCCAACAAACCGATCACATACGCGTTCAAGGAAATATCGATCATGCGAGATCACGAGAATTGTCCCGCTGTAGCTATCGAGCAGATCTTCCAATTCGGTGAGTGTTTCAATATCGAAATCATTTGTCGGCTCATCTAGAAGAAGTACGTTCGGGCTATCCATGAGCAAACGAGTCAATTGAAGTCGTCGCTTTTCACCGCCAGATAAGTCCCCTACGGGAGTCCATTGGGTCTCTCGGTCAAAGCCAAGCCTTTCGCATAATTGCGAAGCCGAGAGTTCCTTCCCGCTGCCTAGTTCGACACGGTTGGCGACATCTTCGACAGCTTCGAGAACTCTCCATTTTGGATTCAATTCGCTTAGATGCTGCGTTAGAAATGCCGGTTTCACCGTGACACCTTTGACCAACTTCCCCGCGGCCAATTTGTTTTCACCAACCAAGGTCCGGAGCAAGGTCGTCTTTCCAGCACCGTTAATACCAACAATTCCAATTCGATCTCCTGGTCCAACATTCCAATAGACGTCGTCAAGGAGTTGTCTCTCTCCGGCACAGATGCGCGCATGATGTAACTCGTAAACCGTGTTGCCAAGTCGGTTTCTTGCGAAACGCAGGAGCTCACTGCCATCTCTGGGAGGCGGCTCGGAAGCGATGAGTTCATTGGCTGCATCGACGCGAAACTTGGGTTTCGAAGTGCGCGCGGGAGCGCCTCGACGCAGCCATGCCAATTCCTTGCGGATCAACATGTTTCGTCTGCCCTCAAGAACCGAGGCCTGCCGCGAGCGTTCCGCCTTGGAAAGGACGTAGGCAGAGTAGCCGCCGTCATACTCCTCGACCTTCCCGTCCACCACCTCCCACGTACGATCCGTTACGGCATCTAGAAACCAACGATCATGGGTGATGACAGCGACGGCAAGCTCTTTCCGCTGGTTCAAGTACCGCGACAGCCAGGCAACGCCTTCAACATCCAAGTGGTTTGTAGGTTCGTCCAAGAGAAGAAGATCTACGTTGCCGATAAGCAATTTCGCAAGACCGACTCGTCGTCGTTCGCCGCCTGATAACGCACTGAATTTTCGATCGAAAAACTCATCGGAGTGCCCACCGAAAAGCCCATCAAAGACTTCTCGTATTCCCGGTTCGCGAGCCCATTCGTGCTTCTCTTTGTCACCAAGGACAACCTCACCCACGGTTGCTGAAGGATCTGCCACATCCACTTGAGACAGCAATCCAACGCGCATGTCATTGGCGCGAGTCACGCGGCCTTTGTCTGGTGGCTCTACTCCCGCCATTACCCGCAGGAGAGTGCTTTTGCCCGAACCATTGCGACCTACGATGCCAATGCGATCACCCTCGGAAATTCCGAGAGATACCTCGTCTAGTAGAGGCCGTATGTCAAAGGCTTTGGAAACTCCTTCGAGATTCACCAAATTGCGCGCCATAAGCGCAGAGTCTAACTAAGTAAACTCAGAAAAGATTCTCCGCTAAAGGGCTCTCCCGACTACGTGATAGCGGATTCCTTCCCATTTTGCTTGGTCGGTGATCCCACGGCCATCCAAGAAAGTTTTCACTCCGGGCAACTCTTTCGGAGCAAGGTCACGATATTCAGCATGATCAGCCTGAAGGATTGCGGCGTCAACGGGCTCACCGTAGTGATATGCCGAAAATCCATAATGCGCGAGTTCATCATCCGTGTACATCGGATCATGCACGCTCACTAGAGCGCCCAAATCCTTCAATGCTGCGACTGTTGGAAAAACGCCCGAAAACGCCGTCTCTTTCACGCTTCCACGGTAGGCAGCCCCAAGGACGACAACTCTTTGGCCCTTCAAATCGCCATGGATCTTGGCCAACGTGTGTACGACATGTGCAGGCATGGCAGCGTTCGCACTTCTTGCCGCGCTAACAACAGTGGCTGCCGGGTCATTCCACAGATAAAACCTTGGGTAGATTGGAATGCAATGGCCGCCGACTGCGATCCCAGGACGATGGATGTGTGAGAAAGGCTGTGAATTAGAAGCATCAATTACTTTTTGAACGTCAATTCCATGTGATTCTGAAAACAGAGCAAATTGATTTGCAAGGGCGATATTCACATCGCGATATGTTGTCTCCGCCAACTTTGCCAACTCTGAAGCCTCTGAACTTCCAAGATCCCAGACGCCGTTGCCTTGTGGCAAATCCGGACGCTCATCAAAATCAAGAACCTCTTCGTAGAATCTCACCCCGTGCTGCGCGCTTGCCTTGTTAATTCCTCCGACTAATTTTGGATACTTTCGAAGATCTGCAAAAACTCGACCCGTGAAAACGCGTTCAGGTGAGAAGACCAGATGGAAATCGACGCCAGCCTTCAGTCCTGAGATCTTCTCCAGGGCCGGGGCGAACCGATTGCGAGTAGTGCCAACTGGCAATGTGGTTTCATATGACACAAGTGTCCCAGGTTTAAGGCCTTTGCCGATGGACTCGGTTGCCGCGTCCATCCAACCAAAATCGGGGACGCCTTCATCGTCGACAAACAACGGAACAACAACTACGACAGCATCGCTTTGAGCCACCGCCGATGTCGTATCGACGGTCGCACGGAGGGCACCGCTCTTGACAACCTCTGCTAAGTATTCGCCTAAATGCGCCTCGCCTGGAAACGGCTCCACTCCCGAGTTAACAAGTTCGACCGTCTTCTCAACGATGTCCGCACCAATCACCGAATGTCCCTTGCGAGCAAACTGGACGGCAAGAGGCAAGCCAATCTTCCCCAGTGCGACAACGGTAATCTTCATAAATAAGTCCTTATCTACTGCCGAATTGTGATGCCAACCGATCATGGGCGGCCACTAGTTTATCGCCTTGACGCTCCCATGAATATTCATCAAGCATGGAATCGGTAATGGCACCTGTATACCGAGCTCGCTCCGAGGAGATTTGGACGAAACAGTCGGCAAGCTCATTAGCCATACCTGCCGTGAAAACAAGCCCATTTCCCTGAAGCAGTACTTCCTCAGCCATTGTCTTCACATCGCTCACGATAATTGGAATTCTTGCATGAAGGTATTCGAAGTATTTTGTTACCAGCGATATCTCGTGATTGGGGTGGTGCAAGATCGGTATGACACCGCTGGTTGCATCGGAAGAGAAAGTTGATACATACCACTCTGGAACATACGGATGGATGTGGACTCGATCTGCAACGCCAAGCGACTCCGCCCTCGCATGGAGCTTCTTCACGTACGCCGAGTGGGGGTTGACAACCAAGCCAACATGATGATCTTTGGCTTTCACAAGTGCGTCGATCATCGCATCTATCCCACGCTGTGGTGCGGCGGCGCCGACGTAGATATGAAGAGGGACTTCGGCCGCAAGACCGATCTTGGTGCGGATGGTCTTCAGTTTGTCATCAACCATTGGTTGAACTCTTCTTGGTGCATTAAGAACAACCGTTGGGCGCTCATCCAACCCGTAATCGCTTTCTAACATCCCGGCAATCGTCTCGGAGACGGTCATGACTCCATCGACTCGCTTTATTGACGTCCGTTCCAACAAGGTCATGGCATCGCGCCACACCGGATGCTTGCGGTGAACCCCTTGTACATACTCGTGCGCATCATAAATAACGGGGGTTGGACGCCGCTTGAAAGCGGCACGTTTCTGAGCGCGAATGGCCAACCCGAGTGTGTCGCAGTCATTGGCATGGATGACGTCGGGTTCAAGGGCGTCAATTGTCTTCCCAAAAGCCAATTCGCCGTCTCTCAGAAGTGGCCATGTTGAGTAAAGGAAATTGGGGGAAATCTTCAATAAATACGGGCTAGCCCAGCGCCAAAAAAGCCTGTCAGTCGTGAAGAGTTTGCATCCGTATCGAACAAATCGCTTCCCCCGCGGGAGGTAACGATTGCTCAAATCGAGTATGCGATTAAATGGAAACATCGGTGTGACACGCTTTGTCGAGTCGGTGTTCACGATCGGCACCCGAAGAATTTGAAAGCCGTTCAATTCCTCTGACTCTGGAACCGATCCGATACGCCCCGCAAGAAGAGTCACCTTGTAACCCGCCGCTGCAAGGGTTTCGGCGGATTTCAAAACACGGGAATCTCCAACCGCGTTATTCGTGACGATCGAAAGAATGTGAATCGAAGAGCGTTCTTTGAAATTCATAGCCTGCAATTATCTGGATGTTGGAATGATGACCGTGGAATTGGTGTTTGCGCTCTCAATAATGGACTCCGCGACTACTACCGTTGCAAGACCTTGTTCCATGGTCACGATGTCGGATGGTTTCCCAAGAACTGCATCACGGAATTGTTCGTGCTCCATCCGAAGCGGCTCATGCTTAGCGATGGCATAGCGAATGACATCTCCTTCGCTTACACCACGGAACTGAGCGATCTCATCCCAGCCAGAGGTTACGGTCCCATTCGCGTAGAAAGTTAGATCTGCCGTCAGAGTGTCAGCCACGAAGGCGCCTTTCTCGCCTGTAAGGATTGTCACGCGCTCTTTCAAGGGACTGAGCCAATTCACAAGGTGGTTTGTCACGGTTCCGTCTTGAAGGGTTCCGACAACTGCCACCAAATCCTCATGTACTCTCCCAGTTCGAAGTGCGGTGCGCGCAGACACCGAGGTGTACGGCTGACCGGTGATCCACGAAGTCAGATCAATGTCGTGTGTTGCAAGATCCTTGACCACACCGACATCGGCAATGCGTGCAGGGAAGGGATTTTGGCGTCGCGTTGCGACTTGAAAAATAGACCCGATTTGATCCAGCCTGCGTCTGGCCTCTTGAAGGGAGGGGTTGTATCGCTCAATGTGTCCGACCGCGCCCACCAGACCAGCGTCGCTAAATGCTTTCGTCAGTTCTTTTGATGAAGCCGTGTCATGGGAGAGCGGCTTCTCCACCATCGCATGGACGCCTGCGGCAGCCAGTTGCTTGCCGATTTCAAGGTGATAAATGGTCGGCACTGCGACCATCGCGTAATCAATACCTAGCTCGATGAGTTCCTGAACAGAGGCAACGACCGTGCGACCCTGTGCCACACCTTGCGCGTCTCCCGCAGGATCGGAGACACCGATGAAATCCACACCGGGGAGTGAGGCAAGCACTCGTGCATGATGGCGACCCATCATCCCAAGGCCGACAAGGCCAGCTCGCAAATTTGCCACGCGCTAGGCCCCTGCGGAAGCGATTGAGTTGATTACCGAAACTACGGTTTCCAGATCAGCTTTAGAAAGAGCCGGATGCACGGGAATAGAGAGGACTTCATTCGCGGCACTTGTTGTGTTTGGCAGATCAAAGGTCAGTCCGAAAGATGGGAGTCGGTGGACGGGAATCGGGTAGTAGACGCCATTTCCCACTCCACGCTTCGTCATCTCCGCCCCGAATGCATCGCGATCATGCCCAACAACTCGGATGGTGTACTGGTGATAGACATGAACCGCACCGGGTGCCACGTAAGGAACAACGACTCCCGTGAGATTCTCATCCAAGAATTTCGCATTTGCCTGCCGTTGCTGCGTCCATTTTGCCAACTTCCGAAGTTGTACACGTCCAATAGCAGCGTGAATATCGGTCATGCGAGTATTGAATCCGACGATCTCATTCTCATACCGCTTCTCCATGCCCTGGTTGCGGAGCAAGCGCGACTGCCGGGCAATCTCATCGGAGGCGGTGGTGATCATTCCGCCTTCGCCAGATGTCATGTTCTTGGTCGGGTAGAACGAGAAGACGCCTGCATCACCAAAGGCTCCAGCAGGGGTTCCATCAAGAGAGGCCATATGTGCCTGAGCTGCATCTTCGACGACTAGGAGATTATGGCGTCTAGCAATATCCATGATCTCTCTCATTGCTGCCGGCTGACCGTAGAGATGAACGGGTTGAATTGCCCTTGTTCGAGGTGTGATTGCTGCCTCTATCGCCGCTGGATCAATATTGAATGTTCGAGGGTCGATATCCACAAACACTGGTGTGGCGCCGGTCAACGCAACCGAGTTGGCTGTGGCGGCAAATGTGAACGAGGGGACGATGACTTCGTCTCCTGCGTCCATGCCAATCGCCTCAAGGACCATATGAAGCCCTGAGGTTCCGGAGTTAACGGCGATGCAATGCCGGCCATCGACGATGGCGGAGAATTCTTTCTCGAAAGCAGCGACCTCCGGGCCTTGCGCCAACATTCCAGATTGCAGAACGCGATCTACAGCCTCGCGCTCTTCTGCGCCTATTAATGGTTTAGCTGCTGGAATCATTGTGCTCATAGATCTACTTCCGCGAGAGTATTTGCGTCACGTTGGATATAACGGGCGCCGGTTTTCGGACATGTAAATTTGCCTGCGCCATCATCGGTCAATGGTACGCCAGCCTTTCCAACCCAACGAATTCGCTTGGCAGGTACGCCTGCTACAAGTGCGAATGCGGGCACATTCTTCGTAACTGTAGATCCGGCCGCAACAAGGGCCCAGGCACCAATTTCAACAGGAGCGATGCAAACGCTACCCGCCCCTATAGATGCGCCCTCTCGAATTGTCACGCCCGTTGCCTCCCAGTCACTCCCACTTTTCTGAGAGCCATCGGGATTGACTGCCCGGGGATACTCATCATTTGTCAGAATCACTCCAGGGCCGATGAAGACTCCAGCTTCGAGTATTGCCGGCTCGTAAACCAATGCGTAGTTCTGAATCTTGCAATTATCTCCGACAAGCACACCGGTTCCAACATATGCGCCTCGCCCGACGATCACGTTCTCTCCGAGAACGCTCTCTTCTCTCACCTGTGCGTAGTGCCAGATTGAAGATCCATCACCTATGCGAGCGCTAGTTGCCACATCTGCTGTGGAATGGATTCGCGCGGGGGACCTTGAGAGCATGGAGCAACCCTACCTTTGGGCTTGCCTCAATTGCGCAATTGCCTTGGCAACAAGGTCGTAACTTGCACCACTGCGCCAAAAATCCACTTGCGCTTCGGCGCGTTTTCGCACTTCTCCATATTTATCAGGATTTTCCGCCCAAGAATTCAGAATTCCAGCCGTCTGTCCGGCCGTTAATTCAGTGGTATCGAAATCCACGGTGGCCCCGGCACGCGTCGAAACGATGACCTCCCGTGGCCGAGGCAGGTCCGTCGTTATGACCGGGATCCCGCACGCAAGATATTCACCGATCTTCGTGGGCCAAGCCCTCTTGAATGCCGGAGTATTTTCCAAAAGAGAAAACCCAACCCATGCACCCTCAGCAAATTTCCAAGAATCTTCAGGCTTGAGCGTTCCATGAAAATGAACTCGAGATGCCGCAGAGGAATGCTCCTTCCAGACAAGCACTCGTGAGATATCTTGGCTGGAAATAGGTCCGATCACATCAAGGTGCCAACCGGGTGCCAACTCAAGAGTTCGGAGCATTGACCACAATCCGCGTGAACCGCGGACATCGCCTACATACAACGCCCGTGGAATCGAATCCGGGGCATGAATGTCTGGCAGAAATCGAACGTCTGGCGCGTTGGTTACTACGAGCCGATTCTTGGCCGTAAAGGGGCGTACCCATTCGTCTACAACGACAGTCACGTCTGCCCGAGCGCTAGCAAAGAGCGCCAACTTTGCCAAGCCAATCGCGATCATCTTCTGGATCCCCTTAGCCCACGCGCGATCTTCGATGAGCAAGCGGTAATCTTCGCGCACGTCGGCGATCCAAGGACGTTTGCGCAAGAGGGTACTTGCCCAGATGGCAATAGCACCCTCAGGGTCAGGAGTGAAAAGCACCATGCCACGCGCCCGCCAAGGTAGCAAGAACGCATTCGTAACGCGAGTAAGACGTGAGCCTTTAGTCACGATGTGAAATGCAACGCCTTCGGGGACATCGCATCTATTCCCAGAACTGAATAATTCAACACTCAGACCTTCAGAAATACACGATGCCATCACACGCTGCAAGCGCGCATTTGATACATCCCGCCCTGCGGCGAGAATACTGACGTCGTATCGCTTCATGTTTGCGTCTTCAATGCTTCGTCATAGATGTCCCGAAGAACCTGCGCGTCCCGATCCCATGAGAGCTCAGACCTTGCGGCTTTAACATTTGATATCAACTCTGAATGTCGGTCAACTGCCCTTGCGATCGCATCTTTCATCGATCTTGAATTTCCTGGCTCGTAAAGCTCACCGATGTCGTACTGGCGAACTATCCGTGCTAATTCCGTAACGTCAGTCGCAATCATGGGAACCCCAGCATGAACGGCATGAAAGAGTTTGTTGGGAAGCGCCAAACGATGGGACTCAAACTGATTTGAATGCGTGACAAACACAAGTCCCGCGCTCTGCATGGCTTTCGTCACCGCCTCAATTGGCTGGGCGCTCAATACCTCAATGCCTTCTTTCCTTGCACGAGGTACATAGTTAGCGGCCCATTGGTTGTCATGTTCGCCCATCCAGCAAATCGGAAGTGAAATCTTTTGAGCAACCTCCATCGTTACTTCAAGTTCTCGAAAGGCATCAATTCTTCCTGCATAGATGATTCCCTTTGGAGGCGTTACAACTTTCTTTGAATTGTCCGCCCCGATTGGAAAACTATTTCGCACGACAAAGACTTTCTTCGGTCCCCTCTCCTGCCGCATCAATTCAGCAATGGATTCACCAACTGTAATAACAGCACTCGCCTGCGAAGACCACCGAGCCTCGGCCGCCGCCTCCTTGCGATCTGTGATTGGAGTGGGTCGATATTGGCGTTGTCGGCCCACCCACCATTCGTGACTGTCGTAAATATATGGAACGCCATGTTCCTGCGCTAAGCGTTGTCCTATTTCTAGAGCTGTGAAATCGTGCGCGTGCACAATTGAAAATTCCAGAGACGAAGCGATTTCATAAGCCTCTTCAGCCCATGCACGAAAAGATTTCTTTCTATGCTGGGGTAGAAGAAACCATCTCAGCAAACGCAGGTGGGGAGGCAATTTCTTGGTTGTCAGAGAAGCCATCGACGATGGACGCAAGCCCGACCCGCCGGAAGCAGTGAAAATGGAGATTCCTTTTGGAGGTTGGAAATTCGCTGGGACATTACGGCCGACAATGGTGACTGCAAAGCCATCTTGCACCAGAGTTTGGGCTTCCCGTAAGACTCGAGTATCCCTTGCCACTGAAGTCGCAACCAACATGAGAACCGTTCTCAGACTCTTTTGAGTTGTCACAAGAGATAAAGATAGTGCCTACCAATAGGCTTGCCCCATGTCCCAATGGATCCAAACAACCTCCGACTGGCTCGTTTCCAACAATCTGCAGATTCCCCTCTTTATCCTGCTGATTCTCCTTGCGTTTGCCGAGGCTGCTGCCTTCATAGGCTTTGTCCTTCCAGGAGAAACCTCGTTACTGATAGGAGGGGTACTCGCCCACCATGAAGTGTGGCCATTATGGCTCTTTCTCCTCTGCGCAATTATCGGCGCGATCGCCGGGGACTCTGTCGGATATGAAGTCGGAAAACACTTTGGCCCTCGGATAGAGGTCTCGCGGATGGGCAAATTGGTCGGTCCAAAACGTTGGCTTCTTGCTCAACGAATCTTCGACAAATACCACGGAGGTGCGATCTTTTTTGGGCGAGCACAAGCCCTCCTACGCGCGCTAGTACCAGCATTGGCCGGGATGAACAAGGTCCCGTACTGGACTTTTCTAAAATGGAATGCGGCGGGAGGAATCGTCTTCTCAACGATTATCGTTCTCTTGGGTTACGAATTCTCCGATAAATTGGCAAAAGTTGAACACGCTCTTAAATTCTGGGCCATTGGATTCCTGACGGTAGCGGTTCTTGTATTCATCTACATAAAACGCAAAGTCGAGGCAATGATTGAAGCGGAAGTGGAATCAGAGTAATCTGCGCAAATGTCCAAGGTAAGCCGTCGCGGGTTCCTCACTGCTCTAGGCGCATTGATCCCGTCGTTCTTGATGACGAAAGGGGAAGCATCGACTTCTTTCTCTTTTTCTAAAGCTGGCAAGTCGAACCTGGGTTCTCTGCTAGGAAATTCTTCTGATATCAACGTTGGTCGGACCTTGATCTATTCCGGAAAAGAAACCTCCGGAAACACCATCGAAGTAATCTTGACCAGGACCAAGAAGGGTTTGATCGCACTCGACGGAACCTGCACTCATCAAGGTTGCACGGTCGGGTTGGACAGAAAACAGAAGAAGATAGTGTGTCCCTGCCACCATTCTGTTTTTGATCCTGCATCAGGTGCCGTCATTCTTGGGCCAAATGGAAAGTCAAAGGATTCCATCCAACCCCTTAGCCAGTACACAGTCACTGAAAAAGCCGGAAAAATCTATATCAAGTGATCTCCTCGAATTCGTACTAGCAGTGCTGTCATGTTGTACCTTTAGCGCTCACTAGACATTGGGGAATCCAAGATGAAATTCTCACGTTGGAATTACCCACTCGTTGCTGCGACGATCGTCGGGCTAGTTGTACAAATGACCGGCGTGTCCGCGGCCACGATCGGCAAGCCGGGCGATCGCTGCAAAATAGCTGGTTCAAAAGCTTCAAGCAAAATTGGGCAAAGTCTGGTCTGTTCAAAGAATGGAAAGAAACTTACTTGGAAGATCTCAGCGGTGACTAAAAAAAGCCCGACCGCCGTCGCGCCATCTGCTTCACCGTCTGCTTCACCGTCTGCTTCACCGTCTGCGTCAGCCGCAGCAACAACTCCTTCGCCAACCGCCTCTACCGTCTCTGCACTGATGACTTCAGACTGCATCGCCATGCTTGTAAAAATTGGCGCATCGAAGGATTCAGGCGGCCAGACGTTCACGAGCGAAGGGATAAACGCAATGAGCAACTGTCAGAAAGACACGGGCGTTACAGAGATTATTACCTCGGCCCCATTCGACCTCGCCAATATCGCCTCGATTACGAAGTTCAGATCTTGCGCAGGACACGATTTTGCAGAGGGTTCTGGTGACGGTCAGGTATTGAGCAAGGATCCACAATACGAAAAATTCTCGTCGATGAAACACTACGTCAGCCCCGTCAAGCAGAATGCCGGCGACGCGACCGAAGTTTTCGCGCCTTTTGACGGAGTAATTACACGTATCGCTACGGAGTCGGGCAAGCAATCCAGCGGTGCTAGTTACGCGAATCCTGGGAACCAGATTGATCTGGTTCCTTATGCAAATCCATCCATCACATTCACTTTTATGCACGTTTATGGAACAACCTTCAAAGCAGGAGACACCGTCAATGCTGGTCAAAAAGTTGCCTACCATGAGGTTCAAGCAACAAACGTTGGCCACTCCTCTTTTGATATTGCCATGGCTAAATACGATGTCCAAGCAATGATGGCGCATGCGAGTCGCAAATTGTCAATGATGAATTATCTGACACAAAGCGTCTCTACCCAATTCGATAAGGTCGGGTTGACTCGTGAGAACTCCGTATGGTCGGCTGCATACCGAGCCGCGAATCCTTGCGTAGTAGTCGGAAATCTCGGTTTCTTCCAAGGGCCAGAGAACCCCGCGGATCGCGTAATTCTCAAACACTAAATACTTGCTTGTTAATCACCTAACTCGAATGACTCCTCGCTTTTCGGGACGAAGACATTCCAGTGCAATTCCTTGCGCAATCGAGTTGCGAGCGCGTTTTCTGAATCAGGTTCGCCGTGCACAACAAAGGCTTTCTTTACCTTCCTGATATTTCCTAGCCATGAAATCAATTCATTGGAATCTGCGTGAACCGAGAAACTTTCGATCTTCACAATGGCAGCGTGTACAGGGATCCATTTCCCATGAATTTTCACATGTGGTTCTCTATCCTCCAACGAACGCCCTCTACTGCCAGCGGCCTGATAGCCAACGAGAAGGACCGTGTTTTTCGGATCGGGCAGCATCTTGGCCATGTGATGGATCACCCGACCACCGGTGCCCATGCCACTCGCCGAGATAATGATGCTGGTCTCCTTAATGTCGTTAAGTGACTTGGATTCTTCGACGGTGTGCATCTCCTCAAGATTTCCTGGATCGAAGGGATCGATGGTTCTCCACTTTTCCGCAACTCCTTCACGGAGTTCTGGCGCGCCTCTCTTCACGGCATCTCTATAGAAATCCAGCGCTGACAGGGCCATGGGCGAGTCTACGTAAATGGGGATGTTAGGGGTCTTCCCATTGTCAATTAGCTCTCTCAACGCCATCAAAATGACTTCAGTTCGATCCACCGCGAAAGCCGGAATCAGCATTGATCCTCCGCGCTTTATTGCGGCATTTATCTCATCCGCGAATGTATTGAGGGGAGCTTAATGCACTCGATCTCCATATGTGGATTCGGTGACGACAGCATCCAAGACGACAGCGGGCGGCCGATCGGGTGGTGCCAGCAGCGGATGGTTGTCCCTGCCGAGATCACTTGTAAAGAGAAGTTCCTTCCCGTCGATTTCCAGTAGCACGTAGGCGGCGCCAAGGATGTGCCCCGACGGGAAAAATGTGACGGAAGCATCGTCGGTCAAATTCAGTTTTGTTCGGAATCCAACTGCAGAAAAATGCCCCAGTGTTTTTTCGACGTCTTGTAGATGGTACAAGGGAAGAGGGATAGGGTGTTTGGAAAAGCCCTTCTCTGCCGCGTATCTTGCGTCCTCCATCTGCAGTTTGGCAGAGTCGCGAAGAATCACCGTCGCCAGATCAATTGTGTAGTCCGTCGCATAGATCTCATTCTGGAAGCCTTGGCGAACCAAGAGTGGGAGGTACCCGCAGTGATCAAGGTGGGCATGTGTCAAGACAATCGCGTCGATGCTTGCGGGGTCGACAGGGAAAGGATCCCAATTCTTCTTTCGGTTCTCACGCAGACCCTGGAACAACCCTGCATCCACCAATATTCTCGATCTTTCGCTTCTGACGAGGAACCTACTGCCCGTCACAGTGTTGGCTGCGCCCAAGAAAGTTATGGTGACTTTTCCCATGTCGAAAGACTATTCCCATGAATACCAAGATGGAGAGTGAGATTGAACCTACCGCCTCGTAATCTTCACAACGATTTCTCTCTCTGTTAATCTTTCCCGACCAGTGTGGGCCGGGGCATTCGCCTTGGAAAGAGTGGGAGAACCAATGAACCGGAAGACTGTGTCCTTGTTTGCCCTTGCACTTCTCGCCACATTAATTGCGCAGCCGATCAGCGTTTCGCAAGCGGCAACCAACCAGCACCCCGGTCATTCAAGACTGACAAGCTTCTATCCCACGGCGGGCAAATCAACTTCTACAGCGGCATCCGTTGCTGCGGGCCTTGGTGCGGTTACCTACCAAGCGGGGGGAGCGATTATTTCTGAACCCAATGTTTATGTGATTTGGTACGGCAACTGGAATGCCAATAGTTGTTCAGCACGCGGTGGTGGATCCTCCACTCCCTCCATCATCAACGATTTTCTTGATTCACTTGGAGAGTCGGACTGGAACAAGATCAATACCACCTATTACCAAATCATCAATGGCAAGAAGACTTTCGTCCAACCAACTAGTGAAGTAGACGGGTGCACTGTAGATCCAGGTTCACAAGGGCTCACCCTTGATTCTGAGACGGGCGCGCAAATATCCGACGTTGTAGAAAATGCATTATCGACCAGAGCACTCAAAACAGATCCCAATGGAGTGTATTTAGTATTAACTGCCAGCAACGTAGAAGTTGCGGATTTCATGACCCTTCTTTGCGCATACCACTGGGTTTATGACAACGCCCTAGCCACGATCAAATATGCGTTCATTGGCGATGCCTCAACAAATCTAGGCCAATGTGCACCACAGGTTTCCGTCTCACCGAATGACAACCCGGCAGCCGATGCCATGGTTTCGGTTATCGCCCATGAATTTGTAGAGGCGGTATCGGATCCATCTGGAACCTCTTGGTACGATCAAGCAGGTTTTGAAAATGCTGACAAGTGCGCCTGGACATACGGAAAGGCTTCAAAAACCGCTAATGGTTCTTTTGCAAACATGACCCTTGGTGACCGCCAATATTTAGTTCAACAGAATGTCGCTGCGAATTCAAACACCTGCGTGTTATCCCTCAATCGAAACGAGTCGGATCGTAGTTCTGACCCTCACAAATAGAGGCTAGCAGACCCGCTCTTTCCCCCGAATACTGGGTAAAGTAAGCAACAATCCGCCGAATTAACCTAGGAGATTCAAAGAGTGGTCGAACCCGCCGCAGTAATTGTTTCGATTCGTAACCTGTCCCGCTCTTTTGGAAGTGTGCGAGCCGTAGATGGCGTGGATTTAGATATCTATGCCGGTGAATTTCTTACGCTGCTTGGTCCTTCTGGTTCAGGAAAGACGACTGTCCTTCGAATGATCGCAGGATTTGAAAAGCCGGATTCGGGCACAATCGAATTGGGCGGCAAGGATGTCTCCCAGTTGCCCCCTTACGAGCGGGATGTGAATACAGTCTTTCAGGATTACGCCTTGTTTCCGCACATGGATGTTATTTCGAATATCGAGTACGGCCTGCGCATTCAAGGTATTGAAAAGGGTGAGCGCCGGGTTCGAGCCGAAAAGGCCCTTGAGCAAGTCAGACTTGAAGGTTATGGCGCCCGCAAACCAGCGCAACTCTCGGGTGGGCAGCGACAGCGAGTGGCTCTCGCGCGGGCTCTTGTCAATCGACCATCTGTTCTTCTTCTGGATGAACCCCTTGGGGCTCTAGATCTCAAACTCCGCGAGCAGATGCAGATTGAACTTAAGGAATTGCAGCGCGAAGTTGGAATCACATTCGTATTCGTCACGCATGATCAAGAAGAGGCTTTGACGATGAGTGACAGGATCGCAGTCTTCAACCAAGGTAAAATCGAACAGTTGGGCACGCCTCGCGAAGTCTACGAAAACCCTCAGAGTCCTTTTGTATCCGAATTCGTGGGGCAGACAAACAAGATCGTTCTTGACGGCAAGCATGTGAATATTCGACCTGAGTTCATCACTGTGTCGAAGACCGCTAAATTCGGAGATCGCACAGTCTCTGGCACACTCCACGACGCCATCTTCGTGGGTGCGACTACGCGATACTTAGTTCACACCAATCTTGGGCAGACCATTGTTTCTACCCAACTCGACGGCGAAATCGTCGTTGGCGACCCCGTCTTACTTTCTTGGGAGTCACAAAAAGAATTCCTGGTGAACTAAACGCATCAGGTAAACCGCGTTCAATGGCTGAGCGCGGTCCGTATAGAGGGGGGTACAGATGCGTAAGAAGCGTCTGTTTTCGCAGATCGCCGCTGCATCTGCGGTAGCACTAATCCTTGCCAGCTGTAGTTCAAGCAGCAATAACGCCACGACGACGACTCTCCCTAAAGTCGACGCTTTAAAGACCCTTGGTGCAGGTGAAGGCCAAGTAAACATTGTGGCTTGGGCTGGATACGTTGAAAATGGATCAAATGATCCAAAAGTCAACTGGGTAAGCGACTTTGAAAAGGAAACTGGCTGCAAAGTCAACGTAAAGATCGGCTCGACATCAGATGACATGGTCGCTCTGATGAAGACTGGCGAGTACGACGTGGTTTCGGCTTCGGGAGATGCATCCCTTCGCCTTATCTACGGCGGAGACGTCGCCCCCGTCAACACATCGCTTGTACCTAACTATGCCGACATTTTCAGCGACTTGAAAAACCAGCAATGGAACTCAGTCGACGGAGTTGCATACGGAATTCCTCACGGACGCGGGGCCAACCTATTGGCCTACCGGACCGACATCGTTAATCCAGCGCCAACTTCATGGGGTGCTGTCTTTGACGCAAACTCACCATACAAGGGCAAAATCACTGCATATGACTCCCCCATTTACATTGCAGATGCCGCGCTCTATTTGATGAAGACAAAGCCAGAATTGGGGATCAAGTACCCATACGCACTTGATCAGAAGCAATTCGATGCCGCAGTAGCCCTGCTTAGGGTCCAAAAGCCGCTCATCGGTGAGTATTGGAGCGACTACCTCAAGCACGTTGCTTCGTTGAAGTCCGGCGGAACCGTTCTTGGAACCACGTGGCAGGTCAACATCAATTTGGCACAGAGTGAGGGAGTCAAAGTTGACGGAATCAAGCCAGTAGAGGGTTCAACCGGATGGTCCGATACGTGGATGATCAGCAGCAAAGCAAAGCATCCAAACTGTGGGTACATGTGGATGGACCACATCGCTTCTCCTAAGGCCAATGCGGCTGTCGCTGAATGGTTCGGCGAGGCACCGTCAAATGCGAAAGCATGCGACCTGACTTCAGACAAGACCTTCTGCGCGACCTACCATGCAGCAGACGCGTCGTACTGGACGGATGTCTACTACTGGAATACCGCAACTGAAGCTTGCCTTGATGGGCGAACAGATGTGAAGTGTGTTCCGTACTCAGAATGGGTTAAGGCATGGTCCAGTCTGCGTAACGCCTAGCAGCGAACCGGGTGCGGGGAAGACTCCGCACCCGGTTTTTTAACATTTATTCTGTGTTCGAAAGGAGGACCAAGTGAAGAGTTCAGTCGCTACGTGGATGCATAAGCGGCCGAAGTTCCGTCTTGCTGCCCTCCTTGCGGCGCCAACCCTCTGGCTTGTCGTTGCCTACCTTGGCGCACTTGGTGCCTTACTGGTAACGGCCTTCTTCACAATTGACAGTTTCACTGGAAATGTCATAGCTAAATTCAACTTGGGCAATTTCCACGACATGCTCACTGATTCGGCCTACCGAAATGTCGTACTCCGCACGTTGGGGATCGCGATCTCGGTGACACTCATCTGCGCCATCTTCGCCGTCCCAATGGCTTTTTTCATGGCGAAAATCGCCAAACCTAAAAGTCAGAAGGTTCTCGTTGCACTTGTACTGACTCCTCTTTGGGCTTCATACCTAGTAAAGATTTACGCCTGGCGGACCATGTTGGAACCAAATACTGGTGTCTTGGACTGGATTCTAGGACCAATAGGAATTCACTCACCGGGATTCGGTGGCCCTGCAATCATCATTGGACTTTCTTATCTCTGGCTTCCATACATGATATTGCCGATATACGCTGGTCTTGAGCGTCTCCCAAATTCATTGCTTGATGCATCGGGAGATCTCGGCGCAAGAAATTTTTACACTTTTCGAAGAGTAATCTTGCCGCTGATATTTCCGAGTTTGGTCGCAGGATCAATGTTCACTTTCTCATTAACTCTGGGTGATTACATCACAGCACAAATCATCGGGGGTAAACTCCAAATGCTGGGAAACGTCGTCTACCAGAACTTCAGCATCAACCTTCCATTCGCAGCCACTATTGCAACGATCCCGGTTGCGATCATGGCCATCTACCTGTGGCTGGTCCGCCGCACAGGGGCATTGGCGAGTTTGTAGATGACGATTTCAAACCGAGCCAGATACGCGCTGATGTCCCTCATGGGAATCGGCCTCGCTTTCATCTACGTCCCTCTTTCGGTCGTCGTCATAAATTCTTTCAATAGCAGTCGCACCTTCAGTTGGCCACCAGCAAGTTTCACAACGGCATGGTGGAGCAAAGCAATTGCCAACACTGGTGTCCGAAAGGCACTGTCATGGAGCCTCGCTGCAGGATTCTCCGCAACTCTCATCGCCTTATTACTGGGCACATCTCTCGCATTTGCAGTCAGCAGATATGACTTCTTCGGCAAGGACATCATCTCGTTGCTGGTAGTCCTACCCATTTCTCTGCCTGGCGTCGTCACCGGTATCGCGCTTAGCAACGCCTTCAACCAGCAAATAGGACTATCAACTGGTCTTCTCACAATTGTGATCGGCCACGCCACATTCTGTATCGTGGTTGTTTACAACAACGCTCTCGCTCGACTTCGAAGAATGGGTACATCGCTCCAAGAAGCCTCAATGGATCTGGGTGCGAACGGCATTACGACTTTCAGATTGATCACGCTGCCCAATCTGGCGTCAGCGCTCTTCGCCGGCGGCCTTCTGGCTTTCGGCCTCTCTTTTGATGAGATTGTGGTTACGACCTTTACGGCAGGTCCAGGTATACAAACCCTTCCGATATGGATCTACAACAACCTCTTCCGCCCCAACCAGGCGCCAATCGTCAACGTCGTCGCAGCCACTCTTGTTGTCGTGTCAGTGATTCCAATTTACCTGTCGCAGAAGTTAAGCCAAGATTCAACAAGTGGTGGACGCTTCTAAAGGAGATCAGGGCATGAGACTTTATGGAACCTATACGCCTGGCAAATGGGATGAGAAGACAACGGAAGTAATCGAAGATCGGATGAAGTTAACCAGAGTCAGCGCTGAATTCGTCTTCGAAGGTGACATCGAAGGGTTGGGGAAAGTCGAGTACCTAATGTTTTACTCATCTTTCGACCCAGCCGACATGCACACATCCAAGGCGCAGTATGTGGGCCAGATCCGGATCGTCGGAAAACTCAAAGGCATTAGCGGCGTGGGTGAATATGCGGCCGATCAGAAAGGGTGCACTTGGGAGATGGAAGTCTCTCTATAACGCCTATCTCGTAAAAGGCACGAAGCGCGGAATCCGAGCCGCGTATTCAGCATACTCGGGATATTTCAACCGCAAGTATTTCTCCTCGTAATCCGATTTCAGATAGAAGAGAACGTACAAGCAAAGCGTGAGCAAGTACTTGATGACGCTCCCACTGTCGATACTGATGCCAAAAGACAAGAGCAGGACGCTTGAATACATTGGATGTCGCACGTAACGATAAAGGCCACTCGTGCTGAGTTGGCCCTCTTCTTTGGGGATCGGCACAACCGTGAGAGATCTACGAAGGCTGGCGGCGCAGATCAGTACGCCAACAATTCCCATAATTTCGAGGGACCTACCCACAATAACAAAGTGACGAATCTGGGGACCAACGTCTTGTTCTAGAAAGACAAGAAGGAGCAGGAGCACGGCCTGAACGAATACGTAAGACCAAGCTCGCAACCAATTTGGACTCTCTGATTTCGACGACATCAAAGATAGATTACCCCCATGGAGATTTCGTTGGTTCCAATGAACGAATCACCTCATGATGCTGGTCAAGTTCTCTCATGGGCGCTTGATCAATGGGATGATCACCTTCCAAACTACTCACGGCAAGATTGGGCTGCTTTTTACTCACATTCTGCCCAATCAGATTATGAATCGTGGACAGGAGATGGGCAGGAGTTTGTTTTTCTCGCGAAGCGAGGCGGTGACCTCGTCGGAAGCATTGGTCTTGTTGATTTTGATGAACTAGAGGATTTTCGACACCTAAAGCCCTGGATTGCCGCCTTTTTGATTAGTCCCCGTTTGCGCCGCCAAGGAATCGGATCTCAAGTTCTGGACTTGCTGGAAGCGAAAGCCAGTTCATTGGGCATTGAGGCACTCCATCTCTGGACTGAGGACCAAGGCGCCTTCTATCGCAAACGTGGATACCAGCTACTCGCCTCTTCAGCGTTCGGCAATCTCAATATCGAGGTAATGCGGAAGACCCTTGCCGACTAACAATCTCCTAATTCATAAGTCCCTCCGTTAACATGCCTGCATGCTCTCCAAAGGCAGGAAGCGAATCGACGGTCTTCTCGGTCTCGTTGCCGTGGGAGCGGGACTCGCAATTGCTCAATTACTTGCCTCGCTAAAGAGCAACTTGAACGCGCCGGTCGTCTCGATCGGAAACCGCGTCATAGATCATGTACCCGCGGGCGTCAAGGAGTTCGCGATACGAACGTTCGGCGTCGATGACAAACGCGCACTAGTTATCACGATCTACTTCGTCGTACTTATCTTGGCCGCCATTATTGGAGTTTCGTATTTTTCCGGAAAACTTAGACGCGCCCTCGCAATAGTCGTTGCAATGACTGGCATTGCCGCAGTCGCTTCAATATTCGACGCCAACTCAGGCTTTCTGGCGGTTCTTCCGTCATTAAGCGCAGGTGTCGCAACACTCTGGATATTGCGAGTTCTTGAGACTCGCACTGAAGAGGACGAAAGAGGGCAAGGGGCAATTAATCGACGGGATTTGCTCAAAAATGTTGGACTCATTGCCGCAGGGTCTGCTGGCGCAGTTCTCGCTGGAAACTTTTTCCGCAATCACGCAAGTGCGCAATTGCAAAGGCTCAACATTGTCTTGCCCAAGGCTTTGAAATTCTTACCACCGCCACCCACGGATCCAGCACTGTCTACTCCTGGATTGTCGAAACTCTTCACTCCCAATACCGAGTTCTACCGAATTGATACGGCGATAACCGTTCCAAACGTCGACATCGATACGTGGCGACTGCGAATCGATGGCATGGTCGATAACCCCCTCGAATTCACCTACAAAGAACTGACCGATAGACCAGTCTTCCAACTCGATGACACGATTGCCTGTGTATCAAATGAAGTCGGCGGAAGCCTCGTGGGGAATGCGCGCTGGCTAGGAATTCGCCTCGATGACTTGATTAAGGAAGCCTCGCCTTACAGTTCGGTCGATCAGGTAATGGGGCACTCGGTCGATGGATTTACCGCCGGCTTCCCACTTGCTGCACTCGATGGACGAGATGCCATGATCGCCATCGGCATGAATGGGGAGCCATTGCCTATAGACCATGGATTTCCCGCTCGTGTGATTGTTCCTGGCCTTTATGGCTACGTTTCAGCGACAAAGTGGCTCACTCGCATCGAACTAACTCGCTTTGACCGAGCTGAGGGGTATTGGGTTCCGAGAGGTTGGTCTGCGCAAGCGCCAATCAAGACTCAGTCAAGGATCGATACACCCATGATTGGAAGTTCCGTGAAGTCCGGTGTGAGGGTCATCGCCGGAGTTGCTTGGGCGCCTACACGGGGGATCTCCAAAGTTGAGGTCCGGGTGAATAACGGAGCATGGCGAGTGGCAACGCTCGGGCCCGCACTCGCAAAAACCACTTGGCGACAATGGTGGATCGAGTGGGATGCAAAGCCGGGGAGCAGAACCATTGTGGTAAGAGCGACAGACGGAACCGGGGCGCTTCAATCAAGCAAGAGTGTCCCTGTTGCGCCTAACGGCGCCGAAGGTTGGCACACGGTTGACGTGACTGTGCAGTGACTATCTGGCCTCCTGCCACTTAACGACAACTGGATTTTCCCAGTCATTATTATCAATGATGACGTCTGCATTGCGGTCTGCCGGATACTCCTCAAGATAAGTCCGCTGGGCCGGTAGATACTTTGAGCGGTACTTCTTCATGATCTCGTCGCCATGGATGGGAACATCGCGCTTAATAGCCCGTTCCATCACAGTGCTTTCATCTACTTGCAGGTAGATGATCAGATCTAGGAAGTGCGCAATATCCGGACGAAATAAAAACACACCTTCAAGCAGCACAACCGTGTCATCATTGATCAAATATCGACGCTCGATTGTCCAAGTGTCTTCAATTAAATCGAGGCAAAGAAGAGACGTGTCCAAACATCCCTCGTCCCGAATTGGTTCGAGCACCTCGTTTATTAGCCGTTCGTAATCAAAACTATGTTCAAAATACTTTACAGGCTCAGGTAAATCGGGACGGTACCGGTCAGCACGAGGACGATGGAAATCGTCCAAGCGTATGATTTGGACTGATAACCCAGAACATCGAAGTTCGTCGGCCAACAAAGAAGTTAGTGTCGATTTTCCCGACGTGTCCATCCCCGTGACCCCGACTATCATCGGACCTTTCATAGGTCTGCTCTCGAACACGAGGGGGGAAAGACGCCCGATCATTAAGTGGAGAACTACTTAGGCAATTCTTGAACAAACTTCTTTAGCCAGACCCCAAACTTAGGCCCCAAGTCTTCGCGTTCGACGGCAAGACGCACCACCGCCTGGAGGTAGCCCAACTTATCGCCAGTGTCATAGCGACGTCCCTTGAAAATGACCCCATGGACGGGACCGCCGTTTTCAGATCTCTGAGTCAACACCTGAATCGCATCTGTTAGCTGAATTTCCCCACCACGGCCAGGTTTGGTTTCTTGCAATACCGCAAATATCTCAGGCGTTAGGAGGTAGCGACCGATCAGCGCGAAGTTACTAGGTGCATTTTCTGCAACAGGTTTCTCGACCACTCCTGTTATTCGAACCACGTTTTCAAAGCCTGAAGTCGGGGTAATTGGCGCAATTGCTGCCGAACCATAAAGTGAGATCTCACTTTTCGGAACTTCGATTAGCGCCAGAACGCTGCCGCCAAATTGCCTGTGCGTGGCAAACATGGCGGGCAAAAAAGGAACACGCGGATCGACCAAACCACCCCCGAC
>CAYXIS010000002.1:0-49034 GCA_964465545.1 uncultured Bifidobacterium sp.
CGGCTTAGCGACATGCTTCCACGACATTTTTGACCAGCATGGCACGGGTCATCGGGCCCACACCCCCAGGCATTGGTGCGACGTAGCCTGCGACATCCATGACTCCTGGGTGAACATCCCCCAGCAATCCAGCATCGGTACGTGAGATGCCGACGTCAACGATTGCGGCTCCGGCCTTGATCATGTCAGGGGTGAGGAAGTGTGCACGACCGATGGCGGCAACCACGATGTCGGCGTTCTTTGTATGGCGAGCCAAATCTTTTGTCCCGGTGTGAGTCAGAGTGACAGTTGCATTCTCGCTCTTTCGCGTCAGTAATAGTCCAAGCGGGCGACCTACCGTGAGTCCGCGACCGATGATGGTCACTTCGGCTCCGTCGATTGCGACTCCGTAGTGACGGAGCAATTCGACGATGCCGCGAGGTGTGCAAGGAAGGGGTGCGTCCTCACCGCTGACCAATCGTCCCAAGTTCAGAGGATGCAAGCCATCTGCGTCCTTGTTGGGATCGATTGCCTCGAGAACTCTCTGCGAATTGATTCCTCGAGGAAGGGGTAACTGAACGATGTACCCGGTGCACTCTTTCGAGGCGTTCAAATCTTTGATCGCTGCAAGGACGTCGTTCTCTGATGAGTTGGCTGGCAGATCGACCCTAATGGAATTGATGCCGACCTCATGGCAGTCGCGGTGCTTTCCAGAGACGTACGAGTGCGAACCAGGGTCATCACCGACGAGAACGGTTCCAAGACCAGGCGATTTTCCCAACGCCTTCAGCTTTATTACCTCTGCTGCAAGTTCTGTCTTTATCTTCTTGGCAAGTGCTTTTCCATCAAGAATTTGTGCGCTCATTACCTCATCCTATGGCTGATTAACCGTGAGAGAAATGTCGGACTCCCGTGAAATACATTGTGACGTTGGCCTCGCGAGCAGCTGCAATGACCTCTTCGTCCCGCACGCTTCCACCCGGCTGAACGACCGCCGTGACCCCTGCCTCTAGCAGGATTTCCAAACCGTCTGCAAAGGGGAAGAAAGCATCGCTGGCTGCCACGCTCCCGCTGACTCGAGTTCCACCTCGTGAAACCGCGAGTCTGGATGAATCAACGCGGTTGACCTGACCCATTCCAATGCCCACTGACGCACCGTCTTTTGCCAGCAAAATCGCATTGCTCTTGACCGCGCGTACGGACCGCCAAGCGAAGCCAAGATCGGCAAGAACCTCATCAGATACCGCGGGGCCGCATGCAAGTATCCAATTCGAAGGGTCGTCACCGGGCGCATCAACGAGGTCGGTCTGCTGCACCAGCATTCCACCGGAAACTGGGCGCAATTCTCTTCTAGATATTTCCGGAGACGGGCACTGAAGAATCCTTATCGACGGCTTCTTGCTAAGGATCTCGACTGCCTCAGTGGCATAGCTTGGTGCGACCACTACTTCTGTGAAGATCTTCGAAAGTGTTTCTGCCATCACAATGTCTACTTCTCGATTGGCCGCGACAACGCCACCGAAAGCAGAGACCGGATCACATGCGTGTGCTTTTTGATGAGCTTCCGAAATCGACTGCGCGATAGCAATCCCACACGGATTTGCATGCTTGATGATTGCAACGCATGGTTCGACATGATCATGGGCAGCACGCCATGCAGCGTCTGCATCCGTGTAATTATTGAATGACATTTCTTTGCCATGAAGTTGGATTGCACCCACCAGCCCACTCGGTGCGCCGACGTTGGAATAGATCGCTGCACTTTGATGAGGATTCTCCCCGTAACGCAATTCGTTCTTCTTCTGCCAAATCGCGCCCAGCCACTCCGGCAACTCTTCGCCGCTGCTTGCTAACCAGTTCGCAATGGTGAGGTCGTACTCAGCCGTGGTGCGAAATACTGCAAGCGCCAAGTCCTGTCGATCTTGCGCCGTGAATCCACCAGCACCGATCGCCTCATACACCTTCGAATATTGCATGGGAGAGCAAATCACCGCCACCGATCCGTGGTTCTTGGCAGCGCCCCGCAACATCGACGGTCCCCCAATATCGATCTGCTCGATGCATTCGGCGAAATTGGCACCGGAGGCGATTGTTTGCGCAAATGGGTAGAGGTTCACAACAACGAGGTCGAAGGGGGCAATATCATGCTCTGCAATTTGATCAAGGTGGGCCACATTGCGCTGGTCAGCCAAGATCCCTGAGTGAATGCGAGGGTGCAGCGTCTTCACGCGCCCGCCCATGATCTCCGGAAATCCCGTGTAGTCGCTCACTTCCGTCACTGCAATTCCTGCACCTAGAAGGGTCTTGGCAGTTGAACCCGTTGAAAGTATCTCTACATTGGCGCTTTGTAGGGCAGTCCCAAGTTCTATCAAACCGGTCTTGTCATAGACGCTGACCAAGGCTCGTCGAATGTGCTTGCGTTCAGACCCATTAGGCACTGTGGTTCTCCAATGTAGGTAATAATTCCTTCAGGGTCGCGACAATGAGACCACGCTCGGCAATCTTAATGCGTTCATGAAGTGTCGACTCATCATCGCTCGGCAAGACTGGAACGTGGGCTTGCGCGATCACCTGGCCAGTATCCACGCCGGCATCCACCCAGTGAATGCTGGCGCCCGTTACCGAAACCCCTGCAGCAATCGCATCACGAACCGGGTGCGCTCCCGGGAAGGCTGGAAGCAAAGCTGGATGCGTGTTGATTATCTTGAATCGCGTGACGAAGTATGGAGAGAGGATTCGCATGAAACCGGCGCTGACAATGAGGTCTGGCTGGAGAGCATCCATATGCTCGATCAATTGCGCATCCCACTGAAGGCGATCTTTCTGCATTGGGTGAACAAAACAATCGATACCGGCCTCCTCGGCTCGTACAAGGACGTGCGCATCAGGGCGATCTGAAATCACTTCAATAATCTGCGCATCAAGTTCGCCGGTATTAACCGCATCAAAGATTGCTTGCGCGAGTGAGCCTTGTCCTGAAGCAAGAACAACGATCTTTGCGCTCATATGGCACGTCTCTTACTTATAGATGCGACAGCCATAGGAATGGCCCATGCAAAGAAGATACCAACTCCAAGTTCGAGCGCAAGAGCAAGTGTGACCTGCCAGGTCGAGACACCCACGGATCCCATGGCCCGCGTGAGAAGTGCGCCGCTGCTCAAATAGGAGATAGATGCCACAAGGCAAGAAAGAATAAGGAAAGCAAGCAAGAATGACCTCACCCCCATCGAAATGGTTCTTCGGTAAAGAAGAACGCCTGCTGCGCAAACCGCAATCGCACTGAGAAGAACAAGGGGGTGACGTCCGGTCGGAAGGGCGCCCAAGAGTGGAAGCGCGGGAATTTCCGATATCCGGTGTGTGAGAGGCGCTACCAAAGTATCTGCGCCGATGGCGAAACCAGGACCGACTAGATAGGCAAGCGTGGCGACTATTGCATTTGGCAGATACAGCAGATTGAAGATGAAAAGAAGCACTCCGCCCAATAAGCCTGGTTGAAGCACGACAATCAGATTCTGGATTGTCGAGATATGAAATGCCAACGAGAGGCCTAGGACGAGAGAGGAGATTCCAAGTGCAACTGCGATCAGGCGAAGGGCGATGTCGAGCGATTCAAAGTATCTTCGCCCCTCGGCCGCTCGAAGGTTCACCGTAGCAATGATGACAATAGGAACTGCGGTCAACGGGACGTAGTACAGAACTGGACTCACTGCGTGCGTACTTGATCCCCACGCCAAGAGTGCCGCAATGCCCGCGTAAAAAACGGAAAATGTGCTCCGCAGAAGCCTGACCGATCGATCGCTTGGCTCAATTCGTGTCTTTGCGCGAATGAAGCAGCTTCGTATCGCGATGATGGGAAAGATCATCGCCCCAAGAGGCAAGTAGGACAAGAATCCTGCCTGATCGGCAGGCGGCAGCGCCAAGTTGAAAGGAACGTGATGGGCGCCAAGCCAGAGCCACAATGCGGCCCTCATCGGATCAGAAGTGTTTCCATTGCTGCTGCCCGCAGTCGCCCAACCCAACATCGCGATAAAGGCCGTTGGAAGCAGAACGAGGGCGACACTACGCAGCGCTTGCGTCAACGAGACCCATAGGACGCGTTGGAACATGCGTGTTATCGCTTCAAGATTGCACGCATTAAGCGCGCGGTCTCACTTGGAGTTTGCCCGACCCGCACGCCCGCAGCCTCAAGGGCATCCTTCTTTCCCTGCGCGGTTCCAGATGAGCCCGAGACGATTGCGCCTGCGTGGCCCATGGTCTTGCCTTCGGGAGCAGTGAAACCTGCGACATAACCGACAACCGGCTTGGTGACGAATTCGCGGATGAAATCTGCCGCCCGCTCTTCTGCATCGCCGCCGATTTCACCGATCATCACGATCGCCTCTGTAGCAGGATCGTCTTGGAAAGCGCGGAGGCAATCAATATGAGTCGTGCCGATGATCGGGTCTCCACCAATTCCAACCGCAGTGCTGATTCCAATATCGCGAAGCTCGTACGCCATTTGGTAAGTAAGAGTGCCTGATTTTGAAACAAGACCAATTGGACCTGTGCCAGTGATATCCGACGGGATGATTCCGATGTTGGACTCACCTGGTGTGATGATTCCTGGGCAGTTGGGGCCGATGATCCGAGTCAGACCCTTGCTTTGGGCGTAAGCAAAGAAGGCGGCCGTATCGTGGACGGGGATTCCTTCAGTAATAACGACAACCAGAGGCATCGCTGCATCAATTGCATCAATGACCGCAGACTTTGCAAACTTGGGAGGAACGAATACGACCGAAGCATTCGCCTGCGTTGCAGCAACGGCTTCGGCTACGGTGTTGAAAACGGGCAACAAGTGGCCGTCGATATCCACGATCATGCCGCCTTTGCCGGGGGTCACACCACCGACGATGTTTGTACCAGAGGCCAGCATTTTCTTGGTGTGCTTGGTGCCCTCGGCACCCGTCATTCCCTGAACGAGAACGCGCGTCTGCTTGTTGATGAAGATTGACATTATTTGGCCGCCAATTCTGCGGCGCGAGCTGCTGCGCCATCCATAGTGTCTAGTTGTTCGACGAGTGGATGCGCCGCTTCCGTCAGAATGCGCCGTCCTTCGATGACGTTGTTTCCGTCGAGTCGGACGACGATCGGCTTGTTCGCCTTGTCACCCAGTATCGCGAGGGCTTGAACGATTCCGTTTGCGACAGCATCACAAGCAGTGATACCTCCGAAGACATTCACAAAGACGCTCTTCACATCTTTATCCCCAAGGATTATCGAGAGTCCGTCGGCCATAACCTGCGCCGAGGCGCCGCCTCCAATGTCCAAGAAGTTTGCCGGCTTCATGCCACCGAATTTCTCACCTGAATAAGCGACGACGTCGAGGGTGCTCATCACGAGTCCTGCCCCGTTTCCGATGATGCCGACCTCGCCGTCCAGTTTCACATAGTTGAGGTTTTTCGACTTTGCTTCCTCTTCAAGGGCATTTTCAGCAGAGTGATCAATAAGGGCTTCGTGATCAGGGTGGCGGAAATCGGCATTGTCATCAAGGGTGACTTTTCCATCAAGAGCGATGATGCGACCATCCGTTGTCTTAACTAACGGATTAACCTCCACCAATGTGGCATCTTCTGTAACGAAAACTCCCCAAAGCAGGACAAGTACTTCGGCTACTTTCTCGACTATATCTGCAGGAAACGCAGCATCTTGAATGATCTTCAACGCTTGCGCCTTTGAAAGCCCCGCGATGGTATTTACAGGAACCCTAATCAACTTCTCAGGAGTCTCATGCGCGACGGCCTCGATATCCATTCCGCCGGCAACTGATGCCATAACCAAAAACGTTCTGTTGGAACGATCTAGCAAAATCGCTAAGTAATATTCTGAATCAATCGGCGCTGCCTGCGCGATCATCACCTTGCCAACGATGTGGCCCTTAATATCCATGCCAAGAATTGCGCCAGCCTTCTCGCGTGCGTCTTCTACAGACTCGGCAAGCTTCACGCCGCCAGCTTTCCCGCGCCCACCCACTTTTACTTGAGCTTTGACAACCACCTTTCCGCCAATTCGTTCGGCGGCAGCTGCGGCTTCATCGGCAGTTGTGGCAACGGCACCAGCTAGAACTGGAACGCCATGTTTTTCAAAAAGATCTCTAGCCTGATATTCAAAGAGATCCACGTGGGTCTCCGTTTCTGGTTAAGGTGAATTTTCGAACGGGTGCAATCCTAGAGCTTCTCAACGGGTGCGTAGCGCAGCAACAATCTCTTCTCGCCGTACTGACCGAAGTTTATTGTCGCCTCCGCGCGATCCCCTTCCCCAGAGAGACTGACGACGGTTCCCAAACCGAATGTGTCGTGTGACACACGCTCGCCAATTACAAGTTCAATACTCACGCTCTTCTTGCCCGTAGGGCGGGCCGCTGGCGCGGTAGCGGCGTTATACCGACGGGTAGATACAGGTGAAGTGGGCTTGTTACGCCATTCAATGACAGAAGCGGGGATCTCTTCAAGAAAACGAGATGGCGGGTTGTATTTAGGAGGACCCCATGAAGAGCGAGACTCCGCACGCGTGAGATAGAGGCGATGTTCAGCACGAGTGAGACCGACATAGGCCAAACGCCTTTCCTCTTCTATTTCATTCTTGTTGTCGAAGGTTCGCGAATGAGGGAAAATTCCGTCTTCAAGTCCTGTAAGGAAAACTGTTGGAAATTCAAGACCCTTCGCAGTATGAAGTGTCATCAACGTGACGACTCCCCCGTGATCCTCGCCTTCAGGGATTTCATCCGAATCTGCCACCAGCGAAACCTGTTCGAGGAAGCCTGCCAATGAGATCTCCTGGTCTTCGCCAAGTTCGTCTATCGGCGTCTCTTCGTATTCCATCGAGACCGCAACAAGTTCCTGGAGGTTCTCCACGCGCACTTCGTCTTGCGGATCTTTACTGGAGGTGAGCTCAGCGAGAAGACCGGACTGTTCGAGCACGGCTTCAACAATGACCGACGGCCTCACCTTCGCCTCAACTAACACATGAAGAGCGGCAATCATCGATAGGAATTGGTGAATAGATGCAGCAGCGCGAGTCGGCACGTCCGAAATCTCTGAGACGCGATGCAACCCTTGCCAGAAGGAGATTCCATTGCTCTGCACGTACAGGTCAACATAGTCCAAGGCGCGATCACCGATCCCGCGCTTTGGAACATTGATAATCCGGCGAATCGAGACTTCATCATTGGGGTTTGCCAGCACTCTCAGATATGCAAGCAAGTCCTTGACTTCTTTTCTTTCGTAGAACCGCACTCCTCCCACAACTTTGTAAGGAAGAGCAGCGCGCATAAAGACTTCTTCGAAGACACGGGATTGCGCGTTGGTTCGGTAGAAGATAGCGGTGTCACCGGGTTTTGAAACACCTTCGTCTTGGAGTCTTCGGATTTCACTTTTGATGAATTCTGCTTCGTCGTGTTCGTCTTCGGCCACATATCCGACCAACGGGGCGCCAGAGCCCGCCTGTGACCAGAGGTTCTTCTCCTTGCGACTCTCGTTCTGTGTAATAACTGCATTGGCCGCATTAAGAATGTTCTGAGTCGAACGATAGTTCTGCTCTAGCAAAACCGTCGTGGCATTCGGGAAGTCAAGTTCGAACTGCAAGATATTTCGAATGGTCGCTCCTCGAAATCCATAAATGGATTGGTCGGCATCGCCAACTACGCATAATTCTGCGGCAGGAATGCCCTCGGCATCGCTGCCCACGATTTCACGGATCAGAACATACTGAGCATGGTTTGTGTCTTGGTATTCGTCCACCAGAACATGACGAAAACGAGATCGGAAACGAGATTTACTCTCGGGAAATCTCTGCAGCACCTCAACTGTCTTCATGATCAAATCATCGAAGTCCATTGCATTGGCCTGCTGCAATCGGCGCTGGTACAAGGCATAGACCTCAGCGACCACTTGCTCAAACTGGTTTTTTGTGGCGAGAAGATAGTCGTTTGGCCCAAGCAGCTCGTTCTTTGCATTGGAAATCATCGATTGAAACTGGCGGGCGGGATAGCGCTTCGAATCGAGATTGAGATCCTTGGCCACGATTGTTATCAACTTCAAGCTATCTGCCTGGTCATAAATGCTGAATGTGTTGCTGTAACCCAATCGGACTGCTTCTTGCCGCAGTACTCGCACGCAAGCGGAGTGAAAAGTGGAGACCCACATCGATCGTGCAATTGGTCCCACAAGGTCGGCCACGCGCTCCTTCATTTCACCGGCCGCCTTATTGGTAAATGTAATCGCGAGGATTTCGTATGGAGCGACCCCACGCTTCTTCATTAGATAGGCAATTCTTCGGGTCAGCACTCGCGTCTTGCCTGATCCGGCCCCCGCTACTACCAGCAATGGCCCGCCGGAGTGCACTACAGCCACCTCTTGCTGCGGATTTAGCCCTTCTAGCAATCGATCTGGGCTCGTCATGGGTGGGAGTCTATTAGGCTTCACCGTCTAGATTGAATTTCGAATATTGGAGTGAAGATGCAGCCGATCCCCGACAATGAGATCAAACGAGTCTTGGTAGTGAGCGCCCATCCCGACGATTCAGATTTCGGCGCGTCCGGAACAATTGCTTCGTGGATCAAGCAGGGCATCCACGTTTCTTATTGCATATGCACCAACGGCGATCAAGGCGGGGAGGAATCAGGAATCCCAGTAGAGGAGATGCCAGCGGTTCGCCAGAAAGAACAACGAGCAGCCGGCGCTGCGATTGGAGTCACGGATATTATTTTCCTTAATTACCGCGACGGATCCCTTGAACCCACATTAGGTCTACGTAAGGACATCGTTCGCGCAATTCGAATTGCCCAGCCCGATCGCATGGTAATTCAAAGTCCAGAGCGCAACTGGGAGAGAATTGGTGCAAGTCATCCTGATCACCTGGCTGCGGGTGAAGCAGCTATACAGGCCGTTTATCCTGATGCGCGCAATCCTTTTGCCTTTCCTGATCTGCTCGTCGAGGGCTTGAAGCCTTGGCGGGTCAAGGAAGTATGGGTAACTGCACACGCATCACCCGATCACTTCGTGGATATCACCGATTATTTCGACTTGAAGATGGCCGCTTTGCACGCTCATGCATCGCAGACAGCTCACAATGCCGAACTCGAGAACATGGTTCGTTCATGGGGCGAGCGGAACGCAACCGCTGGCGGATTAGCCAATGGCCGAATCGCTGAAGCCTTCAAGATTGTTAATACAAACTGAGAGTCTGTATTAACTCACAATAACCTTTTCAATCGCGATGGTCTGAACGGGAGTGCCGTCCGAGCCTCCGCCCTTAACCCCTGCTGCCGCGATTGCCTTCACAATGTTCAAGCCAGTCGTTATCTGTCCCCAGATTGTGTAGCTTGGCGCCAGAGTCGTGTTCGCATAAACCAAAAAGAACTGGCTCCCATTGGTTGAAGGTCCAGAGTTCGCCATCGCTACGGTGCCGGCTGGGTAATTGTTTACAACATTCTTTGGCAAGTTCTCATCTTGGAAGGTGAAATTCGGCCCACCAGAACCTGTGGCGGTTGGGTCGCCGCATTGAAGAACATAAAGACCTTGCGTGGTCAATCGATGGCAGAGACTTCCGTCAAAGTACTTGGCCTTGGCAAGCGCGGTGAGCGCCGTCATCGTAACTGGGGCTTTGACGCCGTCTGTCCTGATGACAATGGTTCCGCAGTTGGTGATCAAGGTGAATTTTCCAATTCGGCCCGTTTCCATCTTCGTCGGCGGGGTTATCACGATAGGTGCGTGACCCACGGCGGTGGTTGGCTTGCACACGACCCCACCTGTCAAAGTAGTCGAGGTTGGCGCCGAGGTGGGTGTCAATGAAAGCGTGGGAACCGGGGTCGGGGTCGGAGATGGAGTCGGGGTGTCAGAAACGGTCGGCGTGGGCGCAGGCGTCTTAGTAGGTGTAGCAGTCGGCGTACTTGAACAAGCCGAAAGTCCGCCAGCAACGATCAGGCCAATTGCAGCAAACAAGATTCCACGTTTCACGAGTAGACCCTTTCGTAGTAAGTCCGAATTATCATCTATTCCCACTCAATAGTGCCAGGGGGCTTGCTGGTTATATCCAAGACCACTCTATTGACGTCTCTCACCTCGTTGGTGATTCGGGTGGAAATTCGCTCTAGTAAGTCATAGGGCAGCCGAGACCAGTCAGCCGTCATTGCATCCTCGCTAGAAACCGGTCGAAGAACAATGGGGTGACCGTAGGTGCGTCCATCGCCCTGGACACCGACACTTCTCACCTCGGCCAGGAGTACAACCGGGCACTGCCAGATCAAACGGTCTTGCCCGGCGGCATGCAACTCATCGCGAGCGATGAGATCTGCTTGGCGCAGTATCTCCAGCCGGTCCTCAGTGACTTCGCCAATGATACGGATGGCAAGCCCCGGGCCAGGAAATGGCTGACGCCAGACGATCTCTTCTGGAAGGCCAAGCTCTATTCCAACCTGTCGCACTTCATCTTTGAAAAGAGAGCGCAGCGGTTCAACGAGGGTGAATTTCAAATCATCCGGCAGGCCGCCAACGTTGTGGTGGGACTTAATGTTGGCAGTTCCTGTCCCGCCACCTGATTCGACGACGTCAGGATACAACGTTCCCTGCACCAAGAATTCGACATCACCCTCCGCGGCAATTTCTCTAGCCGCAGCTTCGAAACTTCGGATGAATTCTCGTCCGATAATCTTGCGCTTCGCCTCAGGCTCGCTGATTCCAGCGAGCGCATCCATGAACTGCTTTCGCGCGTCAACAACCTTGAGCTCAACACCTGTGGCGGCAACAAAATCAGTTTCAACTTGCTCAGCTTCGCCAGCGCGGAGTAGCCCATGGTCAACGAAGACGCACGTCAGTTGCGATCCCACCGCCTTCTGCACTATTGCCGCTGCGACGGCTGAATCAACTCCTCCCGATAGACCACAAATAATCCGTTTGTTGCCGACGAGTTCCTTTACCTTTGCGATTTCATGCTCGGCAATGTTGGAGGTCGTCCATGTTGGAGAGCACTTTGCCACATTGATCAGCCAGTTCTTGAGGATCTCTTGCCCGTACTCGGTGTGAAGAACTTCAGGATGGAATTGAACGCCTGCCAGTCTTCCGGACTCGTCTTCAAAGGCTGCAATCGGGGTGTCATTGGTAGTTGCACAAACGCTGAATCCGAGTGGTGCTTGTGTCACCGCATCCCCGTGGCTCATCCACACCCGAAGAGAACTTGGAAGTGATGAGAAGATTCGAGACGTCGTATCTGAATTCAATTCGGTGCGTCCGAATTCGGATTTCCCTGTCTGGCTTACTACGCCGCCGAGGGCGGCAGCCATTACCTGGAACCCGTAACATATTCCGAATACAGGGATACCAAGTGAAAATATCTCCGCATCCATCGTCGGGGCGTTCTTGGCATAAACGCTGGATGGACCGCCAGAGAGAATTATCGCCTCGGGCGCCTTTTCCAAAATCTCTGCTGAAGTTATTGATGATGGGACTATCTCACTGAAGACATTGGCTTCACGAACTCGCCTTGCAATGAGTTGCGCGTACTGCGCTCCAAAATCAACGACTAATACGCCGTTTGCCTTAGTCACGATGGATGAGTACCTCAACCCTTTGGAATTCCTTGACGTCGGAATATCCGCACGTTGCCATCGCGCGACGAAGCGCGCCAAACAAATTCATCGAGCCATCCGAAGCACGTGATGGGCCAAGGAGAATCTCCTCCATCGTCCCGCGGGTTCCTACTGCGACGCGCTCGCCGCGTGGCAATTCCTGATGGTGTGCCTCGCTTCCCCAGTGCCATCCAAGGCCTGGTGCTTCAACAGCCCGTGCAAGAGGGGAACCCATCATCACGGCATCGGCTCCACAAGCGATGGCTTTGGCAATATCGCCGCTTCGTCCAACGGAACCGTCTGCGATGACGTGAACATAGCGTCCACCAGATTCGTCGAGATAGTCGCGCCTGGCAGAAGCGACCTCGGCTACAGCAGAGGCCATCGGAACTTCAATGCCCAGAACTTTGCGCGTCGTGTGCGCGGAACCTCCGCCGAAACCTACGAGCACACCGGCGGCACCTGCGCGCATGAGGTGAAGGGCCGCGGTGGCAGTTGCCACTCCTCCGACGATCACCGGGACATCGAGTTCGTAGATGAATTTCTTTAAGTTGAGTGCTTCATTCTTGATGGCTACATGTTCGGCACTCACTGTTGTGCCACGGATGACGAAGATATCCACGCCCGCGTCGATTACGGTCTTGTAGTGAGTGGCGGTGCGTTGAGGAGAAAGTGAGCCGGCAACGGCAACGCCTGCATCGCGGATCTGTTGGAGTCGCTCTTTGATTAAAGTTGGCTGAATCGGGGCGGCATAGATCTCCTGCATACGACGGGTCGCATGAACATCTGGCATGGAGGCGATTTCGCCCAGAGGAATTCGTGGATCCTCATAGCGAGTCCAAAGTCCCTCAAGGTTCAGAACAGCCAACCCGCCGAGGCGACCAATTTCAATGGCAGTCTCCGGAGAGACAACCGAATCCATCGGGGCAGCCAGCATCGGGATTCCAAATTTGTATGCGTCAATCTGCCATGAGGTCGAGACTTCTTCTGGGTCACGAGTACGCCGGCTAGGAACGATTGCGATGTCATCAAAGGAATAGGCCGCCCGTGCACGCTTGCCCGGTGCGATCTCGATATCACTCATGGCTCCCCCTCTAGTTGCTTCTCATGTAGTTCGGAGCAGATGCAATGTCCAAGACATCGTGAGGGTGACTTTCCTGCAAGCCCGCACTCGTGATTTGAATGAGACGACCCTCGCGACGAAGATAGGCGATATCTGCAGCCCCGGCATAGCCCATTCCGAGACGCAATCCACCTATCAATTGGTGGGCGACTTGAGCCAGTGGTCCACGGTATGCAACCTTGCCCTCAATGCCCTCTGGTACCAATTTGTCTTCGGATAGAACGTCGTCTTGCATATAGCGATCCTTGGAATATGACTTCTTGCCACCCCGGGTTTGCATCGCACCGAGGGAGCCCATTCCGCGATAAGCCTTGTATTGGCGACCATCGATTTCCACTAATTCACCGGGTGATTCATCGCAGCCCGCCAACAGAGAACCAAGCATCACCGTGTCCGCACCCGCAACGAGCGCCTTAACGATGTCGCCGGAATACTGGAGTCCACCATCAGCTATGAGTGGAATTCCGGCCTTGGCACAAGCCTTGCTTGCCTCCATGATCGCCGTGATCTGTGGAACTCCTACTCCGGTAACAACGCGAGTCGTGCAAATCGAGCCGGGACCTACGCCAACCTTCACTCCATCGACACCGGCATTGATAAGCGCTTGTGCTCCAGCGCGCGTCGCCACGTTTCCTCCAATGATCTCTGTGCCGGGCGAATACTTCTTGATTCTCTCGATCGCTTCTAGAACTCCTCTGTGGTGGCCGTGTGCCGTGTCGACCACAACAACGTCCACGCCCGCTTCTATAAGTGCTTTGGCACGAGCAAACCCATCATCGCCTACTCCAACGGCGGCGCCAGCAAGTCCGACACCCTTGACCAACTTCACGTGGGTGACTTGCTGTTCAATCGGCAGGTTGCGGTGGATGATCCCGATGCCGCCGGATTTAGCCATAGCAATCGCCATCTCCGACTCCGTGACCGTATCCATAGGTGAGGAGACGAGGGGAATTCGAAGGGAAATATTCCGAGTCAGGCGCGTAGCCGTATCAACTTCGCTAGGAACTACGTCAGAGGCATCTGGTAGAAGGAGGACATCGTCATAGGTCAGTCCCAACATCACGACTTTCTCGTTATCGCTCATTTCGCCTCCTGCACATCGAAGGCGTGAAGTCTATCGGGGGGTTGGGGTCACCAATTGCCTAGGAAATCCCACGCTCAGGATCTCACGGCGCAAAAATGCGCACGCCCCAAAAACGAGAGCGTGCGCATCCAATCTGCCACAGCCTCAGAGCATTAATCCTCGCTCGCGCCGTTTACGGTATCGCTACCTTCGCCACCAACGGTGGTGTTATCGCCACTGGTGTCGGTGATGCCGTCATTGCCAGCCCCACCGTCCTCGACGTCGTTTCCGTCGCCTCCGTTGAGCTGGTCATCGCCCAGGCCGCCGTTGAGCTGGTCATCGCCCAGGCCGCCCTCCTCAACGTCGTTTCCGTCGCCGCCGTTGAGCTGGTCATCACCCTCGTCACCCTGGAGCTGGTCATCGCCCAGGCCGCCGTCCTCAGTATCGTTGCCCGCACCGCCAATAAGTTTGTCATTACCGGCACCGCCAATAAGTTTGTCATTACCGGCGGCGCCGTTGAGGACGTCATTGCCAGCGGCGCCGTTGAGGACGTCATTGCCAGCGGCGCCAATAATGGTGTCATTTCCGGCTTGGCCATTAATTTTATCGACGCCGGGACTGCCACAAATCAGGTCGTTACCCCCGCCGGCCAGAACGGTATGGGTCCCTGAGCCCGAGACAAGAATGACATCCGCCTTGGCAGTTCCTGTGATGGTCGCCGCGCTTGAGACGATCGTGGCCTTTTTCCCATCACACGTCTGGGAGGAGGCTGCCAACGCCGAGGGCGAGACCAAGATGAGCGTCGGAACAAAAAAGAGGGCGGGAACGCTCACGATCGCTACACGCCTAATAAGCACATTCATCATTCTTCTCCTTATAAGTAGATTGATTGCAAAACGATCAGAACGTCTGCTCCGTTACAGAGAAACTGAGAATCCTGGGACTGTACCTCCTGGTACGGCTGAAATGAATGAGGAGGCCACATCCAGCCTGCCTTTCTGCCTGCAATCTCACTTCGTGAGAAGACAGGCTCGTAATCGGGCAAATACACATTCGATTCTAAGGATCCTTTCCTTGAACCCCCCACCGCTCGCTCGTAGAGTCGAGAGACACCTTAGGAGAGTGAACATGGTCGAGACAGCTCGTCTACCAAAGCCTCTTGTCGATCTCTGGCAATGGCAAAATTCTGGCGCCTGCCGAGATCTCCCGTCCGAAATGTTTTTCCATCCTGATGGGGAACGTGGGCCGAGCCGACGAAATCGAGAGAAAAAGGCGTTAGCGGTATGCGCAGCATGCCCGGTCATCCAACAATGTCGAACACAAGCGCTGACAATACAAGAGTCCTACGGCATCTGGGGAGGTCTCACCGAGGACGACCGCATTGCCATTCTCAACAAAAAACTCCGTGAAGCGATTCCTCGGGCCTCGTAGATATCGGTAGTTATTTACCTTTACTGGTGAAGTTCAAGACCTTCCACGTGTCATTCTCTTTCGTGAGATTGACCGTGAACGTGTAGGTCTTGCCATCCGTTCCTGGGATCTCATAAACCACCTCTGAGGTAGCAGCAGATCCAGTAGACGCGTTCACCTTCTTGCTCGTCATTTTTTCCTTGCCATTGAGTATCGGGCCCACTTGCTGCACTGTGGCATCGAACTGATCCGAAGGCACGACTGCCTTTGCCTCGGTTGAAAATAGCGAATATGCCGTAGATGCGTCACTCGCTTGAAGAGCATTGAGGAATTGATTACTAGCTGCCACCGGGGCTTTGGTTGCCGAGTTAACGAAGAATGTAAGGGCGACGGCCACGACAGCGATGGCGGCAATCACAATTCCAATAATTTTCCCCACGTTCCGCTTTTTCACCGGCTTGGAATTCATCGAGTAGTCACCGGGTTGGGCGCTCTGTCCCATATTCTCGCTCACTTATGATCCTCTCTGATCGTGTGGTTCAACATTTAGAAAGCTCGTATCGGCCGTACATAAAAAGCCGTCTCTTTAGAGGTGTGCGACTGTGCGCCGAATGTCACTTGGCGATACCAAACCGAAGTCCCATCAAATTCTGATGATGACCAGTAAACGTCGGGGAAGAATCCGAAGACGACATTCAGATTCAGGTACATCTGGAAGAGCTCGTCCTTAGAGGGAAGAAACCAGTCGCTCTTTCCGCCGCCTCGGTATGCGTGAACTGCCACCGCTGCGCCGTCGGTGCATTTTGCAAGAATCTTCTTCGTATTCACCGCGCCAGTTCCGATGACGGTGCCCGTTGCGCCAACGAGGAGCGTCGTGTTTTGACACCATGGGTATTGTGGATCAACACCTCCGCTCTGCCACGTCTTCGGATTAGCGGCCTCCAGATATCTTCCCCACTTCTGCGCCTTTGCTAATGCATAAAAGACCATCCCCCCGCCGGGGCCCATGTCGCCCACAACGCACCGCCCGCCACTGGCACAGAGCGTGTCGCCGATGTCCTCTGATGACGCTGCTCGGACCCAGGCGTGCTTCATTTCAAATTTATTGTTACATTTGCCTTGCACGAACATCCGGATTCCAGATTTATTGTTCATGCAGGTGAATATGACTTTCGAGTCGGCAGAAGTGCCACTCAGTTGAATCCAGTTTCCTTTATTTTCCTTACTGGTGCACGTCCCTTTTGCGATTATGCGCATGGCACCATTTGCGGAAGAAGTGCACGTTGTCAAAGTCTCTGGAACACTTGCCGCTTGGGCACCAGAAGTATTCGCGACTCCCAGGAGCCCGGAAAGAAATAGCACATTTACGGCGATGAGCGCTGAACGTTTCATCTGTTTTCCCTTGAATATTGCAAATTAAAAAACTGCTACGGCAAGACTTCTCTCTATCGATTACGCTTTCAATGCCGAGAGCCAGTACTGCGCGAGTGACAGCACTCCTAGGATTAGAAGACGCACACCTATGTTGAAGCGGTAAGGGGCTCTGGATGGAAATCCAGAGCCCCTTACCGACCCTCATTACGCCTTACGAGTGACCATCAAGGCAAGAGCCTGTTTACATCCAGAGTTGATTTTTTGAACACTCCGACCGCACCCTTCAATCCCAATGTCATGACAATGTTGAAAAGGAAGACTCCAAATGCGATCAAGAGCATTGATCCACTTAAAGCCGCCAGCCACATGTAGCCCCTGTACTCTCCGTTGTAGTAGATCGTTCGTCGGAGCATGCCGTGAAGGCCTGCCATACCCATGAATGCACCCATTCCAATTCCACCAAGTAAGTGAAGGGCGAAGTGAAGGTTAGCAAGTTTTTGACTCCACAGCTCCGCACCGTTAGTAAGTACTGGAAGCAGGTAATACACGACCGAATATAGGGTCATGGTTAGACCTATAAGGACGGCAACATGAACGTGTGGCCCTACGATCCATTGCGTATTGTGCAGAATTCGGTTGAGTCCAGCATCGGCTTGCATAATTCCAGCAGGGACCGCCAATGCAAACCCCAGCAAACCTCCAAGAAGGAACTTAAGTGGGTTGGTCATTTTCAATGGACGCGCGGACCACAATGTGGCCAGAGTAATAAAGAACGCCAGCCCCTGAGTGATCAACTCAAAGGCGGTGACCATTTCTCCCGATGCCACTTTCAGAAATGCTGGTTGCGATTGGTCGCTGAGCAAATGGTGCGACCACACAGTCCACGAAACAACCATCTCAACCGCAAGCGCAGCTCGAGCCCATTTCTGCATAAAGAGCTTTTTTCCCGTAATCAACGTCGCCATCAAATACCACGCTCCAGCGACGTAAATCAACACCAATCCATCTGCGATGAGATCCAACCCCCACCAGAAGAAGTTCTTATATAGCAACGAATCGATCACGGTGGTACGGAGACTGTGGCCCGTGAGTTCTGCAATCATGTAGATGAGAATCAGCACGCCTGTCGCGGTCAAGATTATTGCATTGAAAAAGGTGTCGACCGTGCCTCGTGCTATGGCGACGATCGGAAGAGGTGTTAAATAATCTTCCTCCCTGTTTCTGCGGCGACCTTTGAACAGGTTAAATAGACCGGTAAAGCCCAAGGAATCAAGCAACATCAGTTTGGCGTTAACTCGAACAGCACCTTCTGGCGTATAGGTAATCGTCTTGAAGATGTTGAGCACAAAGAGAAGCGTGCCCACCATGATCAGTGCAATTCCGATGATGAATATCGCTCCGCTGAGAGGGTGAAAGACCTTAAAGTCCGCTGGCAACGGCCAGTAAAGCGTATAGAGAGGCGCATAATGCGAGATGAATCCATCTAGCCAGAAAGTAAAAGTACCGACCGTGATTAATCCCCAAGTCCAGTTAGCCAACTTGAAACTCCACAACGGCTTCTTCATGACAAACGGGACGAGGAATAGAAACGCACCAAATACCAGCATATAAGTGGAGCCGAAGATTCCGACTAACGGGTGCGCGGTCAAAATCCCGAAATATTGCTTCGGAGGAATGAAACTGATCGGCTTAACTTGATAGACCCGCATGATCATGCCTTCGATTGCCGCAAATCCGTAGTAAACGAGGCCAACTACGACGTAGCGCAAGGTCAACTTCTGCATAGGAGTGAGCGTCTCGGACTTGAAAAGCCCCTTGTTGCCACCCACTAATGTCTGGAAGAAACTCATTATCTCTCACCCATCCTTACTTCGTGCATCCGGAGACATGTACTACATCTTTTAAAATCATTTGCGAGCCCTCGGGTCCTGAGTATTCAGTTGACCGGATTGAGAGAATCTCGTTCTTAGGGAACTTCCATTTGATTATGTTGTCATGGCCCGGAATCACCTGCATCTGAAGGACCATGCTGTTATCTGCGCGGAATAATCCGAACCCATACGTAAGATCCTTGGAAATCACATTGAATTCCACTATCTTCCCGCACTGGACATCCAACTGTTCCGAAGGTAGTTGGAACTTGTGGTCGGCAACTGTAATTTCGAACTGCTGCGCCGAGGGCGTATTCTTCGCATTGAGATCGATCTTTGTCCAAGGAATTGTGTTGTAGGTAATGATGTGCAGGGAAACGCCCACCGATACTAAGAAGGCAACGAAAAGATAAAAATACTTCGGCTTGACCTTCGATGGTCCGACCCGAACGATGCCGTAAGAAAACCATGCCATCACCGCGATGATTGCCAGCACATACGCCGTATAGATAATGGTTTGTCCCCAAAGAACGGTATTTGAGTCAACCGTGGAATTCATAAATGCGACCTCCTGAATTCGTGAGTTCTATTGTTAATTATGATAGTTAACAACTCTCGAAACACTTAGGACTTCAGAAGAAAACTACCGCTAGCACTCAGTGAAATCAGTCACGCTAAATAGCAGAAGTATTGGCAAGGGCGTGCCGCAATCCAGTCCGCGCAGCAGACCACGTGTGGTGCATCATGCAATGAGAGTTAGCACTGCATACTCGACCCGAGACTACGCATGATTCTCCTTCAATAGGTCCTTCGATCGCCTCGACAACTTGCATGGCATTTAGTTTTTTAAGTTTGGGGGCAAGGCAATAGCCACCTTCTGGCCCTACGCGCGAGATTAGCCAACCATTTTTTACTAGCGGATTAAGAGATTGACTTAAGTAAACCAAACTTACCTCAAGTGATTCAGCAAGTGATTGACCAGAATGAATAGTTCGGTCATCACTTAAGATTCGGAGTGCGCGCAGCGCTACGTCGCTTTTCTTGGAGACACTCAAGCGCATTTGATAAGCCAATCCACTCTTAAGTACACAATGATCACCTAATGTGTGTCAAGAAGAAACTCACTGTTCGATCCCATGCAATTGAGGATGCTCCCTCGTCGTACACCTCGGGACGCTCATCATTAAAGAACGCGTGATGAGTGCCAGGATAATCAAAGGTCTCGACTTCGCCCTTAGCAGACTTGATTGCCTTGACGGCCTCTTGAATTCCCGATGCAGTCGATGTGCCATCTGATTCACTGCAATGAATCTGAGCGCTCTTACCCGAGTAGTTCTGCCAACTAGGTGACATCCGCGCCCATGGAATGGCTGGATAGAAAGCGACAGTTGCATTGATCTCGGGCGAGAGAGTCGCACTCCATAGGGCGAGTGAACCGCCCATACAGAAGCCGACCGCGCCGATGCCTTTGCCGGTTACGTCATCGCGATCGCTGAGGTATTTTGCAGCGCCTGCAATATCCAGTGCCGCCTTGTCCATGGCAAGGCCCATCATCAACTTCGTGGCGTGATCTGGTTCCTTTGCAACCACGCCATGGTAGAGATCTGGTGCCAACGCAATGAATCCAGCCTCTGCAAACCGATCAGCGATCGCGGTGATGTGCCCAACAAGACCCCACCACTCTTGAATCACAATTACGGCAGAACCACTGCCGCCTTTAGGAATTGCGAGGTACCCCTCGCATGTTCCGCCGTTACTAGCGAATGAGACTTTCTCTCCCATGGTTCACCACCTTGTCTTGTCAGAGGACTTTTGAAAGGAAAGCTTTCGTACGCGCATGCTGCGGATTGCCTAGAACATCGCGTGGCTTCCCAGATTCCACCACCACTCCGCCATCCATGAATACCAGCGCATCGCCCACTTCTCTAGCGAAATTCATCTCATGCGTGACGACGATCATGGTCATGCCGTCTTCGGCCAATTTGCGCATCACATCGAGCACCTCACCAACGAGCTCAGGATCAAGTGCGCTTGTGGGCTCATCGAAGAGCATCAAAGCAGGTTCCATTGCGAGGGCGCGGGCGATTGCGACCCGTTGCTGCTGACCACCCGACAACTGCGAGGGGTAGTTATTAATCTTGTCTTTCAATCCAACGCGTTCCAATAATTTGACTGCGCGCTCTTGTACTACGGATCTACTTTCGCCTCTAACATTCACAGGCGCTTCCATCACGTTCCCGAGAACCGTCATGTGAGGGAAGAGATTGAAACTTTGAAATACCATGCCAATTTTCTGTCTTTGAGCCGCAACTTCACGTTCGCGCATTTCGTGGAGCAATCCACCCTTCTCGTGGTAGCCAATGAGTTCGCCATTCACACGGAGTCTTCCGGCATCAATTTTCTCCAGATGATTGATGCAGCGAAGGAAAGTCGACTTGCCTGAACCGGATGGCCCAATTATGCACAAGACTTCTTGGTGGGCAACCTCGAGATCGATGCCTTTGAGCACCTCCAAACGACCAAAGGATTTGTACACGCTCTCCGCCTGCACCATGGGTTTTGTCATGCTCAACCACTTATTCCAAGGAAGCGAGTGCGAAATCTTTGCACTGGTGTGGGCGGAAGAGTACGCAACGAGCCACGCGAAAAATAGCGCTCTATGTAGTACTGCCCGGTCATCAGAACGCTCGTCATGCCTAAGTACCAGAGGCTGGCCATAATTAGCATCGGCATGACTTGATATGTGCGGGTGTAAATATTCTGCACTTTGAAAAGCAACTCATAGTAAGGGACATAGGCGACGAGCGATGTTGTCTTCAACATCGAGATTGTTTCGTTGCCTGTCGGAGGCACGATGACCCGCATCGCCTGAGGCAGAACTATTCGGCGAAGGGTGAGCATTTTCGGCATACCGAGGGCTGTGGCTGCTTCAGACTGCCCCTCATCCACGGAGAGAATTCCTGCACGTACAATCTCCGACATGTAGGCCGCTTCGTTGAGTCCGAGGCCGAGAAGGGCTGCGGCTAGGCCAGGGATAAGGTCAAATGTCCGAGCGGAAAAGAAGACGTGCCCGAATGGAATTCCTATACCGAGGGTTGGAAAGAGGGCGCCAAGACTTGCCCACACGAGCAACTGCACCAGCACCGGCGTGCCGCGGAATATCCAGATATACAGCCACGCTGCCCCAGATACGAGTGGATTGGATGACAGCCGCATCACGGCAAGAATGATGCCAAGCACCACGCCGATGAGCATTGAAAAGAAAGTAAGCATGAGGGTAGTGCGCACACCAGCAGTCACACTCGAATCAAATGCATATTTGGCCTGTTCGGACCAATTGAATCGTGGGTTGGTCACAACGGCGTGGATTGCAAGGATCGCGAGGATCGCAATTACTCCAGCTGCAACCCAGCGACCTGGATGTCGCACAGGGACGGCCCGAATTGCTTTGGGCCGTCCCTCAGGCAGATTTGCACTCACGGGGGCGAATCTAGTCGCTTAGTTGTGAGTTGACGAACTATTTTGCAGCGTTGATGAGCGAGGTGGTGACGGCGCCGTCTGCAGCACCGTATTTATCGAGGATCGTCTTGTACGAGCCATCCTCGATGATCGCATTGACGGCACCTTGTACTGCCTTTGCGAAGTCTCCCTTGGCCTTTGGCACGGCGATTCCATATGGAGCTGTGTCATAGACGGTTCCGACGACCACTAACTGGCCATTGGAGGTCTTCACTGCATAGCCAGTAACGGGTGAATCCGCCAGCATTGCATCATTCTTGCCGGAAACGACAGAAGCAGTTGCATCCTGTTGTGACTGGTACTGATTGATGGTGATTGCCGCCTTGCCAGCAGTCGTACATGTCTTTGACCGTGCAGTGATGTCATCAACCTGAACGGTTCCCTTTTGTACTGCTATCTTCTTGCCGCAAGCAGTATCAGGCGTGATGGTAGATCCGGACTTTGCAGCCCAAGAAGATCCAGCGGTGTAGTAGGTAACGAAATCAAGTACTTTCTCGCGGTCTTTGTTGTCAGTGAAGGAAGAAATCCCGATCTCGTACTTGCCCGACTGAATGGCCGGGATGATGGAGTCGAATGGAGCGTTTACGAATGTTGCATTGAGACCAAGTTTGGCCGCGATCGCGGTACCGAGATCAATGTCCATCCCTTCCATGGTCTTGCCATCTGTACCAACAAATTCATTTGGAGGATAGGTTCCGTCTGAGCCAAAGGTAAGAGTGCCATCGGCTGATACATCGGCGGGCACCATTGAAGCCAGTGACTGAGTTCCAGATGTTGGGGTTGGAGTTGGAGCGGCCGTCTTCGTCGATGAACACGCGGATAACGTGAGTGCGCTTACTGCGAGCAATGCAAAAACTGAAATCTTAAAACGTGAGGTTGCCATCAAATGTTCCTTAGTAATAGTGAGTGGGGAAGGAGTTGGTTAATACTAGACCTCAGGAATTAGACTCCAAGCCCTAACTCCGCCGATGATGCCCGCTTCATTGGGCACTACGACCACATCGTCTGCCAATTTGTAGAGAATCGAATCCTTAATCCTTCGCGAATTGCCGCCTCCCAAATAGAGTCGATCCCAGAGGAAGACTGGCCGCAATTCTTCGACCATCGTGCGGACTCTTCTTGACCAGAAACTATCCCCCATTCGGCGACGCTCGTGCTCACCGATCCACTCGTCGTAGGTGGTCGAACGGCGCACCGTTGCATGCGAGAGCTCAATATGTGGCGCAAGGGATCCCCCGTCGAAAACTGCGCACCCAAGACCCGTCCCGAGGGTCAGCACAATTTCAAATCCGGAGCCGGCAACAACACCAGCGCCATGAACCTCAGCGTCATTGAGGACGAGCGTTGGGATTCCTAGTGCTTGCGTCAGCGCTTGCCTCATGTCAAAGCCCTGCCAGGCAATCTTGAGATCAATGTCAGTCCACGTGCGTGGCCCAGCGACGTTGATGTAGTGAGGGGTTGCAACCACAACTCCGTGACGAATCATTCCTGGAATTCCAACCGTCGCGCGGTCTGCCTTAGGCAGAGATTCTGCGAGGTCCTCGATGGTTGCAACCAATAATTGGGGAGAGAGCGGATAAGGCGTTGCCACGTGTACCGGCGGAATCCGCATGGTCCCCGCATTGTCGAGAACAGAGGCCTTAATGCCTAGACCGCCGCAATCAACTGAGAGGGTTAGCGGTTCCATACCTAGGCAAGTTACTAGCGCGCACTAAACTTCTCAATACCAACCAGCCGACAAGGAATCGGGGCATAAATGATCAAGGGATTTCGCGACTTCATCATGCGAGGAAATGTCATAGACCTTGCAATCGCAGTTGTTGTGGGTGCTGCTTTCTCGGGAATCGTCACCCAATTCACCAAGTCGTTCATAGAGCCAATCATCAAGCTCATCGGTGGGGGCGGCGTGCATGGCGGAGCTTTTATCGTCAACGGAGTGGCTTTTGACTGGGGAGCGTTCATCAACGCCATCATCAATTTCCTGATTGTCGCTGCGATTCTCTACTTCTTCATCGTCGTCCCCATTAACAAGCTGATGGCTCGTCGCCATCGCGGAGAGGCGCCGACCGAAACCGCTGCTTCGACGCCTGAAGACATTGCCCTCCTGCGAGAAATCCGGGACCTGCTCAAGCGATAGGTGTGAGAAGACTAGATCTCACCTCTCACAACAGGAGCATGCGTATCTGAATATTGGACCTCGACCGCCTTGATCTTCGCCAGAGGAATGCCAGTCGAAGCGACTAATCCCTTTGCGCTAGTGCCTGCCTGACTCCATGAAGCTACGGTGGTCGCGCCACCAGACGTATCGGTTACAACAAGGTCGAATGACTCCGGAATATTCGCAGAAACCTCGTTATCGCCGTAGGCACAATTCCAGGAGAATTGCGTTCCCCATCGCTTCTTTGCCACTCGCATGTCTACAACCATTGAGTTCTTTTCCACGGCCACCATCGAAACCTTCGTTCCCGTGGCAAGAACCGTTGCCTGTCCTCCCGTGGAATCACTAGAGGAGTGAAGGTTTAATCCAACAAGCAAACCGATAACCATGATGAAAGAGGCTGCCACCGCCATGGCCGCGGCCATACGACGGCGAAGACTTGCCTTCCGTCTGATCGCGGCTCGAGCAAGACTCTGAATGGGTTCGAGGGGAAGTGCGAACACATTCCCACCTTCAGGTTCGCTCGCTAAAGCACCTGCGGTGTTGGCATCAATCTTCATGAGGAATCCGGGCATTCCGGCCAACTGCGAAACAGCATTCGTGCACGCTAGGCAGTTTGACAGGTGCCTTTCATATTCGCGTCGATCATCAGTACTGAGAGAACCGAGAACATACGCAGCATCCCATTCGCGGTATTTGTCGACCTCTTGATTCACTGGGCTGCTCCTCTCTCTTGAAGGGAAAGACGTAATGCGCGTAGTGCGTAATGAAGACGTGACTTGACCGTCCCTTCCGGAACTCCCTCTCGCCTGGCGATCTCAGCAATTGAATGACCAAGGTAATAAGAGCTGACAATCGCGCTTCGATGTTGAACCGACAGAGATGAAAGCGCATCGGAAAGAATCCACGCGTCAAGTGCGGTATCTGTTTCATCAGCACTATCCGTTTCAGGAAGCACATCGGTAGACACCTCGCGGCGATGGCGAGCGCTTCGGCGATCATCAATCACGAGATTCCTTGCCACAGTGAATAGCCACGCCCTTGCAGAATCGTCGTCCTGGGCAAGGATCTCTGGATGCTTCCATGCCCGAAGTAGGGCCTCTTGGACTACATCCTGGGCGAAAGAAGGGTCATGGGTCATGTGCGCGACAAAGCGCGTCAATGCCGGTCCATGGACATCATGAAGCGCCTGAAGCAATTCGTCCTGCTTGGCCGACATGGGTACCTCCACTTGCTACAACGAGGTAGATGACCAAATGGTTCAAAGGATAGGTCCCATTGTCGGGACATCCTCCCGGGAATTCAATGCCCTCCGCTGGCTGAACTAACCACCCGTATCCATTCGGGCGGTCTCGGATTCATGAGCTTCCATTAGCAAAATCAATAGTTCATCGAATGCCTCGGTCGCCATAATTAGCATGTGAGATGCCTCAAACTTGCTACGTTGGCTCGACAACGAGCCTTCAAAAATATCTCCTAGAAAGAGCATTCGAAATACCAAAAACACTTGAACGGCCTGGCGGATTTGCAAGGAACCCTTTGCAGCCCTTTGACCGAATTCAACAGCGGCATCACGTGCATCACGAATCGCGGTTCGACGTTCCTGCGGATCGTTAGCGTCCATATATCTCATGAGTGAACTGGATATTCGAGACCCTTGCTCGCTCAATAGACCGCCTGCTCCATCCTTAGACTCATTTAGCCACACTTGCCATTGAGAAAGAGTTTCCAACTTTTGACGGTAGACGCGGTTCAAATGAATGGGGGCATCAGCCGAATGTTTCGGAGAACTCGATTCTTCACCAGAAGATCCCAAAAGCATCAGGATAGTAGAGCGGGCAAACCTGCCATGGCCTCCTGGGGTTGTGAATGCCGCGACATCTCCAGCAACACTCCATCTTCGCAAAGTCGCCGGAGAAATGCCGATCAGTGCCGATGCTTCTCGAACACTAAGCCACTTTTCGGAAGCAACTGTCTGAATTCGTCGAACCACGATCATGGACCCAACTTGGCTACTTGCGTCTTGCTCATCTTCAAGACTTGCTTTTCATGACAACGGGCGCAATAAACCGGCTGGTGACAGAATGCACAGGCTCGCGTGCTTCCTGCTCTGTCGATTACCGCAGCATGGTTGTAGAGCATCTCGGTGTGTGTCACATTTATGGCGCCGCTGTTATGGCAGTTCTCGCAATAAGTGCGACCATGGCAAGCACCACAACTGGTCCCTGCCGGTTCAATATTTGAAACGGCCGACTTGTGATTGAAAACGTACAATTTGTCTTTATGTGTCGTGGGTTTGGATCCCAAAAGTAGATCAGAGACCTTTGTGCCGACCTGTGGGAAAGTATGACAAGTCGCGCAGGCGGAAGGAATCGTTTCCGTAGTTATCTGTCCCTTTACTACTTTGAAGTGCGCTCCGTCGTGGCACCGAAAACAGCCGGGAGAATTCCTGTGACCCAGGTTGTCCGGATAAGTTGATGCCTGCACTTTCATTCTTGGAGTCGCAATTAGGCGATAGATTTTTTTAAGTTCCGCAATTGCTCGGTCAATTTCTTCACCATTAGTCCTCAGCAAAAGTGGGTATTGAGCGGAATATGAATCACGCAAGCCGTCGATGGCTGTATCGGCGCTGGAAAGCGATGAGTACGAGGCATCAAGGAGACTCAGACCATTGCGCTTAATGTAGGGCAATCCCGAATCTATTTTCCCGGTCGAGAGTGCCTCATCTACCGCCTTCGCTGTGCTCGGGACGCCGTGCCCAATCCGATTGTGGCAATCAATGCAGTCCATCACTCTAGTTCGTTCTGTCTTGAGCAATCGTTCGATGTCCGGAGTTACATTCGAAGGTGCACCAATTTGGGCACTCGCTATGTACCGTGCTTGCTTACCATCTTTGTATTTGATTTCAACAAGGTCGATTTTCCGCGAACGAGCGTCACTTGTGGAGTAAGTGACGCTCTGTTCGACATGCCAGTGCACGCCTTCCCCAACTCCCCCGTCACCTTGATCTCCAGGACGAAGAACCAAAGCAATCAACTCCTTGGTGTTTGACTCATCCGACTTATATTGAGGACGCAAAATTAGTTTAATCGGCCCGCCATTAGCGTTGATCCGATCGAGTGAGTGGCATTTCATGCACGTATGTTTGACAGGCGGAAGATCAGCGTGGTCGGGCGGCGGGATAGGTGTCGGGAATCGCCCCGAGACGACTTCAAAAAGTTGCTTCGTACCCTTGATTTTTGCCTTTACCCAACCAACGGCACTTGGCTCAACATGACACTCGGCGCACGGCAATTCAGTGTGCGGTGACATGGCATAAGCTTTCAATTCTGGCGCCATCGTATGGCAGCGTCCACAGAAACTCGACGTCTCCGAATATGACACTGCTATCACGCCACCGATCGTTGCCAAGGATCCAAACCCCGCAACGAGTATGAAAAGCACGAACATTCCGCGTTTGCTCCGTAAAGGGGGATGCGGTATTCGACGAAGGATTACAAGAAGACTCCTCACAAATTTCGGGGCGCGTGGCTTAGATAATTTCTTCACCTTATTAGGTCTTTCAAGGCACGTTCCATGCGCTCTGGATTAAGGCTTCCAACTTTTATGGAACGCAGTATTCCTTTGCTGTCGATGTAATAATTCGTCGGAATTCCAAGAACTCGATAGGCAGAGGCAATCTGCGTTTGCGGATCGGCAACTTTCAAGAACGACAGTCCTACTCGGTCGGCATAATCCCGAACATTTTCAGTTCCTTCAGAGATGAATACTGCCAACACGACTACGCCTTGACCCTTGAACTTCTCGTATGTCGCTTCGATATCAGGGGCTTCGGCCTGACACGCCGCGCACCAACTCGCGCCAAAAGTCAGCCAGATAGGATGACCGCGAAAACTGCTCAGCGATACCGTTTTGCCGTCGACTGTCGTGGCCGTGAAGTCCCGGGCAGGCGTATTGAGTTTGAGGGGTGCGCCTTCGGCACTAGAAAGAGTAATCGCAGTGACTCCACTGGTGCTCTTCGAGGGACTATCGATGTAGTACGTAGCAATCATGACAACTCCAGCGATGCCGGCAAGAACGAGAAGGGTGCCGAGTCTGCTTTCGCGCAGACGTTGGCGCCACCCAGGTGTGTTGCTTCCCTGGCCCTCCTCGAACAGAGTCATCTTCGGTTCACCTTCCCATCTGGATTTGCGATCTAGTTCTTTCCATAACTATGGAGGCCGCCGAAGAAAAGGTTTCCAAAGAATGTGAAGAGCACCGCTGCAAAGCCGGCCATAAGAAGCCACGCCGCTCGGCGCCCACGCCAACCGTGAACCACGCGCGCATGTAGATACCCGCCGTAGATAAGCCACGTAAAGAGTGAGGCTGTCTCCTTGGGATCCCAACTCCAATAAGTACCCCAGGCAACCTGCGCCCAAACAGATCCGAGAATGATCACCATGGTCATAAGCGGAAAGGCAATGATGACCGCGCGGTATGCAATCTCGTCCAAAAGTGCGGGTTTTGGAAATCGAGGGCGCCCATCTTCTGGCTGAATAAGGTGGAGCGCGGCCGCCGCACAGGCAACTGAGAACGCTCCATATGCGATTATTGCTAACGCAACATGGACACTGAGTAACAGGTTATTTTGGAGGGCAGGCACCAGTGGCACTGCAGTGGCTCCCACTGTCATCGCATACAACAAAAGCGCATTGGAAACCGGCAGGATTAGAAGTGCCAAAACGCGAGCGCGATAAACTTGTTCGAAGTAGACATACACCGCAATCATTCCCCAAGCAAAGGCGACGGAGAATTCGTACTGATTCGCAAATGGTCCGTGCCCCGTTTCGATGGCTCTGGTTACTAGCGACCCTGTCAGAAAAAGAAGGGCCAAGCGCGTGAGGTAAGTGCCATACATCGCCAATCCGCGCGGGGTCACTGGCGCAGAAACAACTGAAGCAACTGCCTCTCCACTTCCGCCGCTATACACCAATACTTTCTGTCGACGAGCTGATCGTCCAAGCGTGAGAACCAGTATGTAACAAACGAGCGCTAGAAATACGAGTATTACGCTTGCAACCAGAGTGAATTGCGAGATCTTTAGCATGTTTCTGCCCTACCTTTTCGTAGTATCGGACGGCACACCGTCAGGATGGATTTCAGTGACCATTTTGTAGAATTGAGGTGGAAACGCTGTGTCGCGTTTCTTAGTCGAAGCGATGTTGATTTCGCTGCCACCCTTTAATTTGCGAATCCTTATCCAAATTCGACGATGTGGGAAAAAGAAAACCAGAACAGTTCCCAGAACTAGTAGCGCCGAACCTATCCAGACAAAAATTGCCCCGGGGTCGCGAGCGACGATTAACCCGGTGAATTGTCTGTTCCTTTCAAACGTGTAGGTCAGACCATCAATTGTCATTGGAGAACCCTGTGAGAGCACCTGAGTAGCAACAGGAGATTGAACGCCTGACTTGTGTATCTCAACTTGCATCTGACCCGCTTTGATATTTGGATCGACTTCGCCTGATGCGGCCGAGATAATGAAGACACTTATTCCTTGATCGGCGATCTCGAATTGCCCAATCGAATGCTTACCGTCATCTGAACTCCACATCAGCGGCACTCCGGCGCCGAAGACTTGCTTGCCACCGGCATCGACCACCTTCATTGAGGCGGCTATTCCGAAGAATGATTGATAGAACGAGATGCCGCCATAGCTCATCGGATGATTGACTCGGACCACTTTCGAAGCAACTTGTACGCCGTGTCGATAGAGCACGATTTCGCTTGAATAGTCTTTTGGCGAACCGTCATCGTAGTAAGTAGCGGAAAAGGATTGCGCTTCGAGCACGAGCCCGCTGTTGTGTCCGACTTCAACTCGCGACCCCACTGGTGCGGCGAACTGTGTGTCTTTGAAGCCAGTCGACCCACTCAACATGACTCCGATAACGATGATCACGAAACTTATATGCGCAACAACCGTTCCAAATGGACCCCATCGAAAGCGATCCGCGTAAAGATTGATCGCATCATCGCCGGTGTCATTGATCATTCGAAAGCGTCGAGCATGAAGGACTTTACGTACATTTTCTAGTGCGACTTCTGGTTTATCGGATGTACTAATATGTGCACGCAATGCAGCGTGAGCAAAGAAGGAATCTCCCATCCGTGTACGTGGATGCATCGCAACTTTCCAGAGCCGAGGGGCTCGATTTACCGAACAAGCCAAAATACTCGTGGCTAGCAAGACGGTGACCGCCTTGAAAATAGGCGACGAGAAAATGGAGAAGAAGCCAATTGCGTTGAGAATTGAAGTCCAACCGCCGTACTTTGGGCGAACGGTCTTCAACCAAGCTGCATACGCAGTGGAGTCGGAAACGACACCATCCGGTGCTTGTACTAGGAGAGTGCCGACAAGCGAAAGGACTCCAAGGGTCAGGATGAGGGCGAGGCCAGTCTTCATTGAGATAAAGAAACGCCATAGTCGGTCTAGTACTTCGGCAGGCGCCACAACAGTGGCGTCATTTGATCCACCCAACAAATCCTCATCGTCTGGCTCTGTCAGTTGATTTATCTCTAGTGTCATGGCAACGCTTCCTTATAGACCGATATTTGGGAGTAGTGCGGAAAGTTTGATAAAAAGATTGGTGATCATTAAGAAGCCAACGATCATAAGAACACCGCCGATTACAAGGGAAACCCCCTCGTAATGTCTGCGGAACCATCCAAGTCGACGATTAACTTCGGTTGCGCCTGCAGCTACGAGAACGAAGGGGACACCTAAGCCAAGTGCGAAAACTAAGAGAAGGATTGTTCCTTGACCGACACTGGAACTCAGAGACGCTAGGCCAATGATTCCACCCAAAATCGGCCCGATGCAGGGGGTCCATGCCGCTGCGAATACCGCACCAAAGAGGATCGAACGCACATAACTAGGCGCGAGCGCGGTAATGGTTCCTCCAGTGGAGGAACCATTGAGTAATCTATTCGTTGGCACGCTAACTTGGCGATAGAGAACCGAGATTTTTACAATGCCGGCAACGTGTAAACCCATAATGATGAGAATAGCACCACCGATCTGCGGCATGACTCCTCCGTAATCGCGAAGTACGTAGCCAATTAGTACAACAGATGCCCAGAGCGTGACAAAAACCAAAGTGAATCCGAGTACAAATACAAGAGCCTGGCGAACGGCGATGCGTCTTGAATTTGGCGAGTCATGTGGCGTTGTTCCAACTATGTAGCTCACATACGCTGGAACCAGTGGGAGACAACATGGCGAGGCAAATGACGCGATTCCCGCTACAAATGCCAGCGTGATATTAAGTAGCGTCATGGTCTTACTTCGTACTCGATGTACTCGCCGGCGTAGGTGAAGAACTCGTCAGCCCCTTGAGGTGAGTGGCCACCGTCTTGGCCACACTGGAGTTAGGGTCGATCTTTATGACCTTGTTCCACTCGTAAGTTACTTTGGCGATGTTGGGTGGATTCTGGCTCAGATAGAGGAAGCCAAGGTCGTAATGAACTTCGGCAAGATTTGGATAAAGATCTGCCGCGATTAACCAAGCTTTCTCAGCTTTAGAATTATTCCCCGAGTTGAATTCTGCTGCTCCGAGAGCAAGAAGACCAGTTTTGTTTTTGGGATCCACCTCCAAAACTTTTCTTTCCCACATAGCTGCCGTTTTGTACTCCGTAGCGGCGAAGTAAATCTCCCCGAGAGATTGCAATGATGTGATATCTCTAGGATTTGTGGTGATTTTCCCCATTAAGGCAGTAACGCGAGCTTGATCAATCGTCGCTGTCGTTGCACCAGCTTCGTTTGCGGATGTCTGATTCGATTTCACATTGCCAGCAGTGGAATCCGTGGAGTTTCCCATTTTGTAGACACCGAAAACGACTGCTACCAAAATGAAAACAGAGGCGACTTTGAGCAATTTCTTGCGAACAGGGTTTGAGAGAAATGATTTGGGGACATCCGCGACCAATGTCGAAGCAGACATTTCAGCGTTTTCCGAAAGGACCATCGCATCAAGTTCAGCTGCCGGTATTGCAAGCAGGGCAAAGGCTTCGTCGATAGAGGCGGCTTGAGCATTAGCCCAGCCACGAATCTCAGGGGGTACCGTGGCAAGGAAGGCGAACACATCGCGGTGTGCACTCTCAACGTCTTGATCACTGGCTTTTGGAGTCAAACCCAGACGTGCATGGAGACCGGTTCTTAAATCTTGTTGGGCCGATGCAGTGGACTGTTTCCGACTCTGCTTCATCAGTCTCCCCTACCTCTCCGCACATCTGGCAATCCCCAGATGTCCTTCATTTACTTGCACCCTCACTATAGATTTGAGCGAATTTGCCAACCATCCGTCTTATGGCACATTTCCGATAGAGACGATGACTAATAACTCCAACCAGAGTGATCCACACCATGGCACGTTAGCGTGCAGCTCCCTGTGCCAGCAGTGGTGGAGGTCCATGCCCGCGTCGTTCCGCTGGGCAGAACATTGGGAGCAAAATTCACCAGACCTCTGTCGGTGCCCGTCTGTGCTCCACCTTTATAGATGGAAGAGTGCAGTCTGAAATGGCACTCTGCGCAAATTGCATTTCCTTGACCAGCCCCTGGTGTATCGATGTTGGTTCCCAACGCTGCATTACCTATGCCGGATATATTGGCGACGTGGAATCCATGCAAGGGAAAATTACTAGTGGTCGTTGTGGACTTAGATGTATCGGCAAACGGAGTGTTCGTATGACAGGCATAACAGAGTGCAAAGTCGGTGTAAAGGTAAGCAGCTGCGCTGAGTTTGAGAACTCGATCCACATACTTACGGAGCAGAATTCCACGGTTGGCTGATTTGTGTGTTGGTAGGTCAGTAGTCGTGGAAATAGCTGTCTCGTTCGAGTGACACTGAGTGCAACGAATGGTGCTCGCGGTTGTAAAGGCCCAGAGCCTCAAGGTCGTGGGGTTGGTGGCCGTAGAAAGACTGGCCGACATTTTCGCAGTCAAATTTTTGCCCGCCGCCTCTACTGGATGAAAAGAGAGGTTGGCGGGATTGAACTCGACCCCCTTATCCAAATAATTCCTTGAAAGCTGGGGCGTGACAGGAATGCTGCCGTTAGCTGGAAGATTGGCAAGTTGTGACGGCAGAGCCGTGAAACCCGAGTGACACTTAAAGCAAATTTGGTATTCTTTCGTCGTACCCGTATTGATGCCATTGAGGAATGTATATGTGGGGGCCGTGCCGGCAGCTCCATTAACAACGGAGACGCCAGAGACACTTGCCATTCGCCCAGAGGTACTCCAGCCCGTCGTGCTTGCAGCGCTCGCCACGCCACTTGCATTATGCGAGTTGTGACAATCACCGCATTCACTGTGCCGATTTGAGACTCCCCCAAACTCGTTGAAATCAGAGCGGGTATGTGCACTCACAACGGTGGCGGCATGGCTGTAGTAATCACGAGTTGTTGACACATTGACAAGAGCAGGGTTGCTCGAATATTGGGCCGCAACGTTGAGAGAAGAACCTGTGCCATCGTGGCAAGTAAAACAAAGTGTGCTTTGCGGTGCCGCGCTCTTAAGAACGCTCCTATTTTGCGCAGTATGAGTTCGATGGCATGAAGCGCATTCGTCTCCGAGCAAGGTATAGGGACCATGTACCGCCGCCGATGCGCCCGAGGGAGCAAACAAAAAAATGGCGAATAGAACACCTAAGAAAGACAGCCCAAAAATCAATTGCAGAATGAACCTGCCAACCGGTTGGGCGAGGTTCGCTTCATCGCGGATCGCCCTTCGCATTTGGTTGCTCCCCCGTCCGTTCTATCCGATCGCCCGGCTCTTTTTTGCGGCGGCCAACTCAAGGGTCGAGGACCCTCTACTGGCGCGTGGCCGCCGCAAGTCGGAGTTCATTGCCTATCTGTTATGGCACATCTGGCAGGTGCCACGGTTATCGATTCGAAGCAGACGACCATCACCTGCCGTTGCCGCTACTCCACCTGGGTTAGGTACAGCACCTGAATATGCGCCTCCAATAGATGCATTGGAACCATGGGCGACATGGCACTGAATGCAACTTGCAGAACCTTGTGTCACTCCATTCGATGCGTGACGGTACGAATAGATCGTGTCACCGGAAGCGGTACTGCCGGACCCCGAAGAAGCCATGTAACGGGTGTGGCATGTTGTGCACCACGCTGATACGTTGGCGATGTATCCAGCGGTATTGGGATCAGCTACCTGCCAATAGTTAGTAGTTGTATACGTCTTCAATGTGGCCGCAGTTTCTGCGATCGTAATCATCGCCGCGCCCGTGACTCCAGAACCCACTGGAGCCGACTTCAATACTCGATAGTTGCCGTTTCCGTGCGGGTCATGACATGAACCGCACGTTAGGGGCGTCGTAGTTGCTGCGGCATTGATGGCGCCATTACCCCAAAGAGTGGAAGCCACTCCGCTTACTTCATGGGTAGAAGTCGTGGCAACACCGGTTGCCAGCACAGGTACAACGCCCGCGGCGTTGCTTTGCGCCGCGCTTTGTCCACTGGGCGCTGCTGAGTTAATCAGCGAGAAGGAGAATCCGCCACCACGAAGGGCGCCTGGTATGCCGCCCTTTGGAATAGTCGGATAACCCAACCCGTCAACTACATCGGTCATAGCTCCGGTGCCATCGTGACAGGTATAACAGAGCGCCGGTTGAGCCGCTTTGATCAGTTTCGCCGCTGTTGCAGTGTGAACACGATGACAACTAGCACACCCATCGGCAACCACTCCACCCGCACCCAGAATATGCGGCCCGGCATCAGCAACTGCTGGGGCAGAACCGAATGAAAACCAAATCGCGCTTCCTATTGCTATGAAGGCTAGGTGTCGCCATCTCACCAAACCTCCAATATTTCTTATAGCTAGTCGCATTTCGTCCATCTCCTTTGCCAGTCTTCTAAGGTATGTAGAAAAAGTAGATCCGATTTCAAGTGTATAAAGGGAGGGAATTGGGATAACTTCATCTCAGTAACTCCAAACCTGAACTCGATTGTTCTCTCTGTCGGTGACATATATGCGAGAGCGAGAATCTATTGTCACTCCATTCGGATACTCGAAGGCAGCGTCGACCTGGCCTTCATCACCAAAAGATCCTGTGTACTTTGGTATCGGAGACCCATCAACTCCAAGTCGATAGATCTTTACCATGTGGTTTGCCGTATCGACAACATATAGTCGATCGCTGTCGTCGATAACAACACCACGGGGCATTCCGAGATCGCCCTCGCCAACACCACGATTGATTGAGGCGATATTCTTTCCGGTGAGATCAAAAATTAGAACTCGACCATTATTGCTATCACTGATATATACATGGTCACGTTTATCCAGCGTTACTCCATTGGGGAATTGGAGTCCGTCTGAAGTTCCAATAGTACGAACCAATCGGCTTGATGTGTCGAAGACCAAAACCCTATGAGGCTTGGTGCTGACATCCGTTACGTAGAGGTCCCCGTCGTTATTGAAGGTCATTCCTAAGGGCTGCCAGTTTCCACTAGGCAAGCCCATGGGGTCGAAAACTTCCTTAAATACTCCTGTTGCACTATAAACATAGACACTCTGGTTCGGGCGATCGCTCACATAAACTTCACTGGTGACTGGATCGACTGCGACATAAACTGGACCTCGTGTGACTCCGGTGGAATGGGGTGGGGTAAGTAGACCAATTTGTTTGCCGGTTGGATCGTAGACAATGACGCGACGTCCGCCGGCGCTTTCAACTACGTAGACACGATCACGGGCAGGGCTAACTGCAACTGAACTTGGACGAGTCGCTCCATAAATACTGAATACGTAATGAGGCATCCGCTCCTTAGTGAGCCCAGGCAACTCCGCCAATGGTTTACCTGTTTGGACGTACCAACTAAATGCCGAGGCAACGATAATGGAAAGCACAGTGACTAACACGAGCAGTAAGGCCGCCGTAAGGCGATGTCGCGTTTTCAGGTGTTCTGAAATCCGTGCGACTCTTCCCGCCCTTGTAGTCATTGTTTGGTCACCTCTTCCACTCCGAGTCGGCTAAGACCTGTGAGAGCATTGAAATTTTTCGGTTCGGCCAACAAAACTTTTTTGTACCATTTGATTGCGCTGACACGGTCAGATTCGCGTTCAGAAATCATTCCTAGTCCCAGGGCCGCGTCAATCGCCACGACGCTACTTGTGAGGGTTTCAAGACGCTTCTTTGCAGCGTTCACTCTGTCCTCGCAAAAATCGACCATTGCTCCCGCATACTCAGCCTCGGGTAGGCGACCTAACTTTGTATACACCATAGAAAGTTGGGAATAAGGATCACACCACCCAGTCGGAACGAATGCCAGCGCACGCCTAAACCCTTGAATCGCAAGTTCGGTAGAACCAGTCTGGAAATTTGCTCGCCCGAGAAGATACCAAGCATCTGCGTCTGTCGGTTCGATCTTGACGGCCGCTTCTAATTGCGCAATCGCATCCTTCGCATTGCCCTGTTTCAAAGCAATATCGCCAAGCATGTAATGCACCAATGCGAGTTGTGGATCAGCTGCCGAAAATTCACCACCTTTCGAGGCAGAAACTACTTTCTGAAAAGTTAACGTTGCATCTTGGAATTTCTCTTGCTGAACAAGCACCCCTCCTCGACCTAGTAGCCCGGCCCTATTCATTGGATCTATCTTGAGAGTTTCATCGTATTGTTTGAGGGCGCTATCCAGGTTTTTAGCACTTACGTAGAGTTGGGCCAGTTGAAGGCGGAGAAGAACGCTAGTGGGGGTCTTGCGAACGGCCTGCTCCGCCGCTTGAACCTGTCGGTCAACGAGTGAGGAACCGCGGTCGACATGCTGACCCATATAGTAAATGACGCCAAAAACCGAAATGAGAATCGTTAAAACGACCACGCTCGCGCGCAACGCGCGAGTAAGAGTCCGATCTGAGACGGAGGTAATCCGTCCAACCAGATTCATTGTCGCCGCCCATCCCCTGCTTAAGATTCGACTGGCACTGCAGGATAAGTGCCAACCAAAGCCGAGCCGGAAGCCTGACTTCTCCCATCAGTATCGGCCTGCGAGAGGGGGAAACCCATCCGCCAAACGGTAGATTTCAGGTACAGACGCATCCAGATCCGAAACGGCCGGCGAATATATTCGACATCACATCGAAATTCGATGCGGCCTTCCACCGCTCACGCGTTGTACAGCCCTCACTATTCGCTCCATACCCACACTTTCGGGAGCGATGGCGGAGTCCTGTTCAACTTCATCACGCATATCGATAACCAAAGTCATCGGATCCAATTTCTCAAGATCAACTCGATGAGAGGGTTCTTCTAATCCCAATATCACCACCTGAGGATGGCTTGCCAGAGCAGACTCAATCCCTTCGCCATCTTGGGCCAGAACTAGCCTTGGTTTAAGCCCCGTATGGGTCAAGATATATCGAGAAATGCCTTCTCCTAATAGTGTATTTTCATACACAATCACCACTGAGTTCTTGCGTCTCATAGTCGCGCTCACGTCCTTTGTGTGACAGAGATATAGGCCACCTAGATGAGGCTAACTACGGCGTCTACCTCTGCACCATCCCCTGAACGGCATAGAAACGAAACAAGTGATCAAGCGTTGCGGGGTACTGGTTGATATCTGGACCAACCTTCCCGAGGTTATTTCTCGGTAGCGAGTTTCCGCCCCAATCCGTGACGCACGATGTAGGCAGTTGCCTGCATCCGATTATCAAGCTGGAGCTTCTCGAGAGAATTGTGCACATGATTCTTTACTGTGCCCTCGGTGATCACGAGTTTCCTCGCGATCTCCTTGTTGCTCAAGCCGTCGGCTACGTATTGCAGAATCTCAAGTTCGCGTCGGGTAATTGCAACTTCCTGAGGAATGGCTGACGAAGTGTTTCTCTTAGTTTGACCGCTCTGGATTTCCTTTAGCAACCTTCCAGCAATAATTGGCGAGAGCGGGGTCTCACCACGTATTACGGCCCGGATGCGATCGTAAAGTTCGTTGGGACGAATATCCTTCAATAGGTAGCCGTGTGCCCCATTGCGAATCCCATCAAACGCGTAGTCATCAGAATCTGAGATTGTCAGAAGAAGCACTTTGGTTGATGGCAACTGTTCTCGTATGAGTTTGGTCGCCTCGATCCCATTCATCACGGGCATTTCCACATCCATCAGGACAAGATCGGGAACGAGCTCGCATGCCTTCTCGAAACCTTCCAGACCATCATCTGCCTCAGCAATCACCGACATATCTTGTTGTGAGTCAATAAGCGTGGCGACTGCACTTCGAAAGAGAATCTGATCATCAACCACCAAGACACGGATTGGTTCTTTAGTCGACATTGTTTGCCTCTTCAAAGGATAACCCCGCACCTGAACATTCAGGTACCGTGGCGATGATCCGAGTTCCGCGTCCAGCAACGGAATCTATGGTCAAACTCCCTTTAATAAGTTTGAGACGCTCATGCATAATAAAGAGCCCAAATCCCATACCATCCGCATGGGAGCCGTCGTGGTTAAAACCATGGCCATCATCTTCCACGATGAAGGTAGTACTTGATGGCGTCTCGGTAATTCGGACGATTACTCGCTGTCCACCCGAATGTTTACGGGCGTTTGTCATCGCCTCTTGAACAACTCGAATAACTTGAACTTCGGTGCGAGGTGAGAGTGCCAATTGGTGTTCAAGTTCGCAGTGCAAAGAAGTTTCCATTCCGCATTGTTGGCTAAATTTATCCAAATACGTCCGAAGATTACCCAGAAGTCCTCGATCATTCTTGCTCGATTCACGCAACCCCAAGATAGCTTCCCGAACATCGCGGTAGGCATCCTCGCAAATATCAGCGATCTCAGCGATCTCCCCACTGATCTGGGGAACATTCCTAATCTCTTCACGCGAATCGAGTGCGCGCAACCGCAAATGTGTCATGCCGAGAACTTGCGCAAGACTGTCGTGCATTTCTCGCGCGATTCGCTCCCGTTCGTTCATAATTGCGCCCTGATGTTCATTCTCGCGGGCTTCCACACTATTCAAGGCAATAGTCGCAAATCCGGCAAGAGTCTCGAGATATTCTCGATCGCGGACTGCGAACGATATTTCTGAATCGCGAGCAACCCAGAGTTCCCCGAGGACCTTCGAGTTCACACCCAGTGAGGCAGTCATCGCCACGGGCCACGTTTTACCAGATCGAATCGGGCAGAATTCGTGTGATTTGTGAATGTTTGGTTCCATTGTGGGCGCATTCTTGTCATACCTAAGAGCCTTAATTGCTTCATCATTGAGGCAGATCACAGCCTCATCGGCACCGACCAAATTATGTGCGTGCGAAAGTATGGAGGCAAGAATGAGCGATAGGGAGTTCTGATTTGAAATCTGCAATAGGACATCGTGGAATGCGCTACCTTTTCGATTCTTCTGCTCCAAATCGGCGACTAGTTGTGCAAGTTGAATCGCGTCGGCCACTTGATGTCCAATACTTGTGAGAGTTTCCACTCCAATATCATCGTTTCTCTGTCGTCTTAAAGGCATAAAGAGACGCATGCGCCCAAGAACTTTTGCGCCTGCATAGATAGGAATCTCAATTAGGTCAACATCATCCCGATGTTCAGGTGAAATGAAGGGGACCGCCTGAAGCGATTGAGGCAACTCCTGAATTCTACTATTGGTTACTTGAGGTGGAGCGTCAGAGGAAAAGATCGTGATTGACACCTGTATAGCACGACTCCAAACCAAAACCGTTTCGAGAACCACACTTATGATTCGATCCGTTCCCATCTCGCCCTGGATTGCACTTGAAACAGCATTACAAGCGGCCAACTCTCGATTTCGCATTCGTATCTGTTGTTGCGCGCGTTCAATTAATCTGAACATAATCAAACCGAAAGCCGCAATGATTAAGACCGAGAACGAAACAAGTAGCAATAGGTGCCCATGCATCTTATTACTGTGATTGACGAACGGAAAAAGCAATATCTCCAATGAAACGGCGAAAACCACGGGCAGGACCAGACTGATGAGCTTTAAGTGGGGAATGTCAATCCACTCACCTTGTATCCAGGACTTGATGACTTCCAGAAATGGTCGATACTCAAGATCTGAGCCTTCAGGGGAATGGGCGCTCGAATCGATTTGCAACAAGGCACCTCCGTTGCGTTCCCTTGATCGTTCATCCGACGATATTTATGTCTATGCCAAGTGTACTTGGAGGGCTTTGCGTATCCAGACCCAGATCTCAATCGATGCTGTCTAGTACCACACACCGAATTTCCTTGTATTAGAAACTGGGGGTTAATACCGGGTGAATTTATATGGGGCACGTCCCTAGGACGCCTGGTGTACTGTTCCGTTTTCAAAACCCACAGCTAATTCAGGAGGACCCGTGGCCACTAGAAATCTACTTAATCAGCTCAAAGCTCCTTTTCTGCTAAGTGACGATGAATCGTTGCTTGACATGAAAAAGATCCACCATTGGCTCTCGGTTGAAAGTTACTGGGCCAACGGCCGTGAATTTGATGTTGTTGAAAAAGCCTTCACCTTCTCGTACCCCATTGGGATCTACGAAGGATCTACACAAATTGCCGTAGCCCGCATCGTCAGCGATACCGCGACGTTCGCGTGGTTATGCGATGTCTTCGTCGATTCGAATTCCAGAGGGCGTGGCATCGGAACATGGTTGGCGCAGGCTAGTGTGGAATGGGCTGAAAAGAACGGGATCAAACGAATAATTCTCGCAACGCGTGATGCTCACGATGTCTATTCACGCGCCGGATTTGAGCAACTGAAAAGCCCAGAACGGTGGATGGCAATCGACAAAAGGCCCCAAGCTAAAGATTCCTAAGGATTGACCACTATCTCCTGATACATCCCCGCCGCATAGTGGTTTGGGAGATTACATATCAACTCATACCGACCAGGGCTGAGCGACAACGCATTCCAACCTCGCGATCCGGAGAGTATTCCTTCACCAACCCCTGATGCGCAGTTATTAGAAACTTCCCCGAGACTTCCCGTCTCATCTGCTTTTCCATCGCTTCCAACTACTCGTTGACCTGCGCTCTGCCCCGCGGCAAGCGGCATAACTACAACCTCATGGGTGCGCATCCCGAAGTTCGTGACCAGAAAATTCACTTTGCCTGCTGTGAGAGTTGTAGGAGAGGCCGACAAATTCATCCACCGCGTGCCGCCCATCATCATCCCCATGTCAGAGACTGTCACATTGATTGCTTGACCTTGGAAGCTAGAGGGTGGAGTACACACCGTTTGATTGAAACGGGAGTTGGATTGCCACATCATTCCAAACCCAGGATGACGACTAAAGGGGAACCCAACCATAAGTAGCCCCGACAGAGCGACCACAAGGCCGATGCCAATTCCCCTTGCAAGTGAATTGTTCATATCTCCGCGATTACCTGTGGTCGCCATCTCTGCCCCCTCAATTACTAAAAGTATGGCAAGCCCTATCCACTAATAGAGTCACAACTTTGCGAAGATTTGATAAAGATTTTCACTTTGTGCTAAAAAACACATCACACCTTCGCTTGATGAGCGCGGATATCTCGTCACTGGGTTGTTCCGCGTCAACAACCAAATATCGATCCGGTTCCTTCGACGCCAATTCAAGAAACGACGCTCTCACACGTTCATGAAAATCGATCGGTTGACTTTCCATGCGGTCTAATTCTCCTCGCCGAGATAAACCCGCCCGCGGAGCAATATCAAGAAGAACTGTTAAATCCGGCAATAATGCGTCCGTCGCCCATCGCGATATACGCAGGACATCATCACTGTGAAGCTGGCGACCGCCATTTTCGTAGGCAATAAACGAATCCACATATCTATCGCTAATGACAATATCGCCACGCAACAGAGCAGGGTGAATCACCTTGGCCATGTGCTCTGCCCTATCAGCAGCAAAAAGCAGCGCTTCTGTTTTGAGCGCAACTTCACTGCTCGAGAGATCCAAAAGAATGTGACGCAATTGCCAACCCAGTGCAGTACCGCCTGGCTCGCGGGTTAGAAGTACAGGTAGGCCCTTTTCTTCAAGCCACGACTGAAGAATGCGAGTCTGAGTCGACTTGCCCGATCCCTCGCCACCTTCAAAAGCAATGAAAACCCCGCCCATGATGAAAGCCTAGCCACCGGATTCATATTTAGCGTATGCCGGTGTCGCAATTCACCGTTACAGCTTGGGATCTCTTAGCGGCGACCACAATCGCCACTTCGCCGCATCGAGGATATGGGGAGCCATTCTCAGCTTGTGAAACCTTAAGTCCATAAGAGCCAGGTGCAAGTGAGAGGTTGAATATTCCGGAGGCATTTGTCGCGACACGCTTATATGAGCTACCGGTCAAAGTGCTCCAGATGTCGATCGTTGTTTTATACGGCTTCGGAGCACAGGCGGGGTCAGGCGGATTGTGCTCGACGGGGCAGACGGGACCCAGAAAGACTTGTCCGCGGACACTTCCATTTCCCGCCATCTTCTTAGTCGCATCTGGTGGACTCGCGACAACCTTGAAATGGATGAGGTAACTGGAAACATTCTTAAATGCGCTCTTTGAGTCGATGTCAACCGTGCCACTCTGCATCTTGTTATTCGGCGTCAATTCGAAAACTAGATAATAAGACCAGCAATTGGGTTTGCCTTGGGCGCCGATGGCATAACCGTATCCACCTCCGTTGGAAACAGAGGAGGCGGTTGCGTCGCGTGAGGTCACATTCAACTTAATGTTCGGATAGAAATCTCTAGGAAGATTGATGAAGATTCGTGTTGTTTGCACTACGGTCAGCAAAACTCCATTTGGAATGGATCCGCATTGTACAAGGCGCCTATTCAGATCGGTGTTGGAATAAGTACTTGCGCCGACTGGAGATAATCCAAAGAACAGCACAGATATACATGTCCCAATAGTGAAGATGATTGCATGCCTTTTCATTTTCGCATTATGGGGGTCGCGCGTTCTACTAGCAAGGAAATTAATAAATCCACAGAAATCTATAAATAGATCCGAAATCTCAAGCCAGCTCCCCCACCTTGAGATGGCGGCTTAACAAATTGCTCGTAAAGAACACCACCATTTTTCTGAATTACCCGTTGTGAAAAATAATTATCTATATCGGTTGTCAATTCAACAAAGGGCATGCCCAACGCAACCGCCTCAGGCAAAATCTGCTTGAGCGCCTCAGATGCATATCCGTTCTTTCGCTTCCATGAGAAGACGTCATATCCAATGTGGCCCAGACACGTTGGCGGAAGGTCAGTCGTTCCCTCGCGCCATCGGAAATTGATTCGTCCGCACGCTTCCCCGTCCCACATGAAGCGAGAAATGCTAGGCAAGCGGGGCACGAAGGTTCCATCAGGAAGCTTTACATCCCCACCCAGTGCTTGGCGATCATCTTGCTTTGCTAGAAATATTTGCGGATCCGCCTCTATCTCCGCCAGTTGGTCTCGAGCCTCTTCGGGGAAAGGGGCAGATCCGGCTAGAAGTTCGCGGATAAGAGCGCTTCTGTAACTCTCCAAATGCTTAAGCGTCGGTCGCACGAGTTCCATAAGATAATCACACCACAGAGACCTTTTCTCTCGAGAATAATTTAACAACCCTCCTGACTAGGTAACACACAAGCCGTCTTCACCGCCCGTATACTCGGCTAGGTGAGATTCCCATTCTCTAGTTCCAGGAAAGTCCCATTGCGCAAGGCGTCCAAGGCTACAAATAGCCTGCGAGCCTTGAAATCTTGAACACGGGCCAATACGGCCTCACGATCACACCATTGCCAAGAGCGAAGCTCTCCTGAGGGAAGAATGATGCGAGATGAGTCCACGGGGCCGGTTGCGTATACAAACATGAGTCCATCGCCTGCGGCGGATCCTTGGTTTACCCAATCGACTACAAGAAGTCGCCCTATTTCAATATCAAATCCCAGTTCTTCGCGGCATTCTCTTCTGGCGGCTTCTCGTGGGGATTCTGCAAGTTCAACTATGCCACCTGGGATTTCCCACGCATCTTTGTAAGTGGGCTCAACTAAAAGTAAGCGCCAATCCTCGTCGACAATGACTACGCCTCCGCCGACGCGCTTCTTTGGTAGTTCACGAAAATTCTCAGTCATTGGCAGAGTGTAGCTATGGCCTGAACAACATCAATGGGGTTTCATTAATGACTTGTGGGATTGCCTGTTTCGGTATCCCGCCTGTCCAGCCCTACAGGTACCTTGATTCACTCTAGAATTCAAGAAGGTCATCGAAGATGGAAACGGGTGAATTCGGGTGAAAATTCGATCAATCTTACGAGGTAACTTCTTCTTTCCGAATCATGATCCGAATATCGACCCAGACGACGACTCAATAGATCGATGGATCGTTTGGCATTATAGATATGATCCCGAAAGACGGGAGCGCAGGAATATCGTGATTGCGGCCTTTGATAATCGAAGAGCATTCATGAAGTTTATCAAGCGGGCGAATGCTGATTTAGAGGTGGCAAAATCAGAGGGAGGTGCGGACAAGAAAGAGCGTATTTCAGGAGTTAAGTGGCGAGCGGGCTACCGAGAAGAGATAAATCAATTCCGGCATTTCCGGGGCGGACCACGCCTAATTGAACGTACGAAATAGACGATATTAAATTTGCGGTACAGGGGTTGCATTAGTGATTGGTGGGGTTACTCGGGAAAGTGGCGCTCCGTGTCCGCTTATCCCGATACCCGATAGGGGTGGTACTAACGGTTAGTCGCGTTGAGGGCTTTTAGTAGGACCGTATATGCGACTAATGAGCCATTTTGATCGCACTCATGAATTCCAATTTCCTTGAATCCCAGATTTCTTGCAAGATTGAGACTTCGCTCATTCCATGATTGCACCACAACTCTGATGTAACTGGCATTCGTGTTCTCTTGGAAATAACTCACTACTGCGGCACCAAATTCGGCGCCTCGTCTTTGTCCAACAAATATCGGATTCATGCCAAGCCCCACATCCAATGTATCTACCGCCTCACTTAGTCCAGGAACTCTCGCCTCGACTCCGGAGCAAGCAAAGCCAACAAGGACATTCTCAGATCCGACAACAGTTAAGTAGCCTGCTTCTGTGGTGAAGAGATCACTCATTGGAGAAAAGTTATAGACGCTCCACTCATCCAAATAGGTCCAAGTCGCAATTTCACGAGCGAAGAATTCCGTCATTGCTTGGATGCTCAATGAACGAGGCCAATTCGCATCCACAGCAGCACTCTATTGTATGAATCTTCTTCCGCCCGGAATGCACTCCCTGCGGTCGCCCTTGACTGAACTTTGCGCACCTCCCAATGCGCCTTCACTCCCTCCGGATTTGGAGTGGGGGTTGGGTGGGGTTGTATTAACGATTAGTGGGGTTGACGATATGGATGGCTACTTCGGGTAAAGAGGGCAACAGCCTTCATCTGCCACGATCCGTTCGTGATCTATGCTCTGAAAATGGAGAACACACCCAAGCAATCTAGCGCGAACAAGATTGAAGCTTCGATATTGGGATGTTTAACTGATGAACTAACGCTTGTCGCTATAGATGGCCTCGCTGCATCAGGGAAAAGTTATCTCACGGACGAACTCGTCCGACGCAATCCCAAGTGGCAAGTGATACGCCTCGATGAACTGCAACTCCCGACGCCCAGCCAGGAGTGGGAGTGCTGGACCGACGAAGAATGCTCCCAACGTTTCGTTGATACTAAACATTTGAAGTCCCTTCTAACTGGCTTACGTCAAGGTCGCCTCGTGGATTTCCGACCGTACGATTGGACGAATCATCGAGTGAGTGAAGTAGCGAGAACATACGTACCCGAGGGCGTCGTGCTTGTCGAAGGCGCTTACACGATGCGCGGTGCCCTCTTGCCTCTTTATGATTTGACGGTCTGGGTGGTGTTAGACGAAGAGAAGCGCATGCGTCGGATCGGCTCCCGACCGCCCGCCGAACCGGGATGGCAGGACGCCTGGTTCCGTGGAGAGCGTGCTTACATGTCGTCGGAGAAACCGCAGGAACGCGCATCGTTGGTCGTAAGTGGAGGGGCGTAGTTATGACAGTTGATTTCATGGTCGCTCAACACCGGAATGGTAGTTACATACTCGGTGAAGGCACCGTTCTGGTGACCACACCCATTTAAGGGGTTGTACTAATGATTGGCGGGGTTGCCAGAACATTCGCCACCACCTTTTTAGGAAATCCGCGAATAAAATTTCGAACGTTTACGCAGTGGCACTGCCCAAGTAATACTTCTTATAAGCGACGTACCAATTCTTAGCGATCGCCTTTTGAGCCGCCTTGAGTGTTACTTTTCCAGAGCAAACCAATGTCTTGAGCTTTGTCTCCACTTTGTCTTTCACTCTGGCCCCCGTGGTTCCCGCATAGGGCTCAGGCCAGAGATTCTTAACGCTTGTCGGGCTTCCACCTAATTGGAGTGAAATCAAATGGTCCTCTTCATAGTGACCCATGACCTTGTCTTTGTACCTAGAATACGTGCCGAATAATTGCTGCTTCTTGATCTTGTTTGTGTAGGAGGAGGACGGGCGGATCGTCGCCGTCCATCCTGATTTACAAATGGTCGTTTTGATATTTGATTGAGTGACCGCTGGATTCGCCACTCCCGGGGTCACGGAGGCAATTGGCAGAACGACACTGCTGCTTGCGAGGGCTGGTGGTGGAACTGCAGTCAGGGTCAAGCAGCAAATCAAAAGGAGATAACCCCTCCTCATAACCCAAATCTCTCACCAAAAAAGGGGTACCGCTAGATGATCTATGGTCAAATCTAGGGTGTTCCCCGTTCATTTGATTTCCGAGACGGGAATTTTAGCGACTTGTGGCCCAGCCAAGCACTCACACACGCCTTCACGTCACCGTGTCGATGGGATCGTATTAACCATTGGTGGGGTTGTCGACGAGATTCGAACTCTCATTCTGCGATTGGTGAAAAAGGAAACGAGCCCCGCTTATGCGAGGCCCGTCCTTTGTGTTTCTTGAAATTAGTGCGAGTGTCCGCCAGGGCCATGTGAATGGCCAGAGCCACCTGCATCAGCTTCGTCCGTCTCTGGACGCTCATAGACAACTGCTTCAGTTGTAATGAACATCGCCGCGATTGATGCAGCATTTGCTAGAGCAGAACGAGTCACCTTGACTGGATCGATAACGCCGTCTGCAGTCAGGTCGCCGTAGACACCGGTTGCTGCGTTGTAACCCTCGTGGGCCTTCATCGCGCGAACCTTTGCAACAACGACATAACCTTCGACGCCAGCGTTCTCGGCAATCCAACGAAGTGGCTCGTCGCAAGCCTTGCGAACAAGACGAACTCCGACTGCCTTGTCGCCATGGAAACCAAGGTCGCCTTCAAGGGAATCAGCAGCGTGCACAAGTGCTGCGCCTCCGCCGACGACGATGCCCTCTTCAACCGCAGCGCGGGTGGCAGAGATTGCATCTTCAAGACGGTGCTTCTTCTCTTTCAGTTCAACTTCGGTGTAGGCGCCAACTTTGATGACACAGACTCCACCAGCAAGTTTTGCAACACGCTCTTGGAGCTTATTGCGATCCCACTCGGAGTCAGTGTTCTCGAGTTCGCCGCGGATCTCAGAAACGCGAGCATCGACTGCGGCCTTGTCGCCAGCACCATCAACGATGGTCGTGGTGTCTTTGGTGATCACAATTCGGCGAGCGCGGCCAAGAACTTCTAGGCCAACCTGGTCGAGCTTCATGCCCATTTCAGCAGAGACAACCTGTCCACCTGTGAGGATGGCGATGTCTTCGAGCATGGCCTTGCGGCGATCGCCGAAGCCAGGAGCCTTGACAGCGGCCGAGGTGAATACTCCACGGATCTTGTTTACAACAAGGGTGGAGAGAGCTTCGCCTTCAATGTCTTCGGCAATGATCAACAGTGGCTTGCTGGCTTGGGCGATCTTTTCCAAGATTGGAAGAAGTTCGGCCAGAGCAGAGATCTTGTTGGCACTGATCAAGACATAGGCGTCTTCAAGGACGGTCTCCATGCGGTCTTGGTCGGTGACGAAGTACGGAGAGATGTAGCCCTTGTCGAACTGCATGCCCTCGGTGAACTCAAGTTCCAGACCAGTAGTTGAAGACTCCTCGACAGTGATGACGCCATCCTTGCCGACCTTGTCCATCGCTTCTGCGATCAAGTCGCCAATGGCACGGTCTTGAGCTGAGATGGTGGCAACGTTTGCGATCTGCGACTTGTCATTGATAACGGTCGCGGTCTCACGGAGGCGTTCGATAATTGAAGCAACTGCTGCTTCGATTCCTGCCTTAATGTCCATAGGTTGCGCGCCGGCAGCAAGGTTACGAAGACCTTCCTTGACCATAGCTTGCGCAAGAACTGTTGCGGTTGTTGTTCCATCGCCTGCGACGTCGTTTGTCTTTGTGGCAACTTCCTTTACCAACTGCGCGCCCATGTTCTCGACCGGATCGGATAATTCAATCTCGCGAGCGATGGTGACACCATCATTGGTAATTGTTGGTGCGCCATAGGACTTAGAGATAACAACGTTACGACCGCGGGGTCCGAGCGTTACCTTGACGGTGTCAGCGAGTTGGTTGACACCGCGCTCCATGGCACGACGAGCGTTTTCGTCGAACTCAAGAATTTTTCCCATTTACTTCTTCTCAATCACAGCGAGAATGTCGCGGGCAGAGAGAACCAAGTACTCCTCGTTGTTGTACTTAACTTCAGTTCCGCCGTACTTGCTGTAAAGAACAACATCGCCGACCTTGACATCCATTGGAACGCGCGCGCCATCATCAAAGCGACCCGGTCCAACTGCAATAACGGTGCCTTCTTGTGGCTTTTCAGTTGCGGTGTCGGGAATGACCAGACCTGATGCAGTGGTCTTCTCGGCCTCGAGTGCCTTAACAACAATGCGGTCTTCTAGTGGCTTAATGGCAACGGCCATCTTTATTACTCCTTTGGTTATTGCGATCAGTGGTTTATCCCTCT
>CAYXIS010000003.1:0-40971 GCA_964465545.1 uncultured Bifidobacterium sp.
TATAGGGGCAGCAGTCTCGTGATCTCCCCCTGCGAAATGTACGAATCACGAACATCAACCTGCGCTGAAACCACTGTATTTGCGGCTACAAATGAGTTGCGGATCTGAGCACCAGCCAACACTTGTGCACCATCGCAAATGATTGAGCCGTCCACCAAAGTGCCGACGCCAATGTGAGCTCTACGTCCTATGGAGGATCCTCCAGTGACAATCGCGCCAGGCTCTACTACTGATCCCTCATGTGCAACGTATTCCGGTGACCTGTATTCGAGGGGTACCCCATCTAGGGCAGCTGAGTTCGCGATACCTCGAACAACGTCTCTCGATCCCTGCAAAAGAGCCGATGGGGTTCCGATATCTAGCCAGTATGAATCATCAACCATTCCGTAAATGGCCTGACCGCGACTGACGAGATCTGGAAATATTTCTCTCTCAATGCTCACGACTTTGCCCTCAGGAATCTGAGCGACAACACGAGGATCGAATACGTAGCACCCTGCATTAATAGTGTTGGTAACTGGCTTTTCCATTTTTTCAAGAAAAGCCGTTACGTGACCGTCCTTGTCAATCGGAACGCACCCATAGGCCCTGGCATCTTCAACATGAGTCAAATGCAACGTCACATCGGCGCCAAGGGACTCATGCATCTGAATCTGTTTTGACAGGTCATGCGAACTCAATACATCTCCATTAAATACCACGATTGATTCATCACCGCGGAGGAGTTGCGCCGCATTACGAATTGCACCACCCGTTCCGAGAGGCTTCTCCTCGACTGCATACTGGAGTTTCATCCCCCACTGCGAACCATCCCCGAAATATGGAGTGAAAACATCTGAAAGATACGACGTCGCCAGCACAAGGGAGGTAATACCGGCTCGCTTGGCCATCGCCAACTGATGTTCGGTAACCGGCAGGCCAGCGATCGGCAGCATCGGCTTCGGGACTGTTCGAGTCAGCGGCATCAATCGAGTTCCAAACCCGCCAACCAAGAGGATTGCTTGCGCCATAATCGGTCGAGTCTACTTAGGTTCACTCCCCGTTGAAACCGGCCGATCCGCTGCTTGACTGTACTGAGACCACGATCCAGGAAAGAGTCTCCCCTGCCCGAGACCAACAAATTCCATTGCCAACAGGTTGTGACATGCAGTCACCCCTGAGCCACAGTAGGAAATCACATCCTCGCCCTCTTTGACACCTGCCTCTTCAAACCGATGGCGAAGGATTTCAGCCGGCAAAAAAGTCCCGTCTGCATTGAGATTCTCACGACATGGAATGTTAATCGCCCCCGGAATGTGTCCCGGGCGAGGATCAACTGGATCCGCCTCGCCTCGATAACGGTCACGATTCCGAGCGTCAATAACAATGTTTTTGGGATCACTGGCTTCATCAATGTCTGCCAAACGACTCTTTGGCCAGGGCCTAGGTGAGAACTTGGCACGAGTGGGCGTCGACACTCCGGTTTGAAGAGGTCCTTTGTAATTTTGAAGTCCTCCGTCGAGCAGCGCCGCATTTTCCCCAAGTGCGCGCAACATCCAAATAAGTCGCGCGGCCATCACGCCGCCTGCATCGTCGTAAGCAACCACAGTGGCGCCATCGCCAATTCCACTTTCAGACATTGCCTCAGCAAAAAGTGAGGGCTCGGGCAACGGGTGTCTGCCAAGACCTGCACTCCCGTGACCAGAAAGTTGCGTATGTAGATCAACGAATACAGCGCCAGGAATATGTCCCTTCTCGTAGGCATCGTGTCCGGACCGTCCGTCCAAGTACCAACGAACATCCACCACTCTCACCTCGCCTTGGTGTTCTTTGAGCCATTCAAAATCAACGATTGGGGCTATCACAGTTTCCTCACCTTCATTGGTCGTCAGACACCCTTGAGTAAATGATCAGATCCACTCGACCACTATGTACGCGGCCTGCTTGACGGGCTACTCCCTCCCGAATGTAACCCGCTTTCTCGGCGACTCTTTGAGATGAATAGTTCTCTTTCGCTATTCTCACCTCAACCCTCGCAAAGCCTTGCTCATGCAGTACCCATGTGCTGAGCAGATCGAGAGCCTGCGGCATGAAACCGCGACCCCGGTATTCCGGCATGGTCCAGTAGCCAATTTCGCAAACTCCATTTAGCCACTCGGCACGTTTGACGTCTATGCAACCTACGAAAATGTCGTTCTGCTCAATTGCAAAGACAACTCCGGTTCCTGCCTCTAGAGTTGCGACGGCAATCTCATTTATGAATCGCTCTGCCTCATCCAGTGTGTAAGGGATGGGTAATGGCAGCCACTTTTGAGTCTCAGCATCGTCGCCAGCCACAGCAATATGAGGCGCATCAGAACGTCGAAGCGGGCGAAGTGTGATGACACCCTGTGTCAATGCCTGCGAGGGAAACACCCTGTTCTCGCTCATCGCGTCAGACTACAAGGAAGCCGCCTTGCGGGAAACGGCCGAGTTGATTTATCGGATTAACGATGCCTGGGTCAGTCGCATAACAGCCTCATCAATGTTCGCATCGGTCGCGGTCAACGCAACACGAATGTGGCGATCTCCTTTAGCTCCGTAGAAATAGCCAGGCGTAGCCAAAATACCCAGTTCTGCAAGCCAGGCCACGGAATCTAGGTCAGGCTCGTTACGTGTGCACCAGATGTACAGGCCTGCTCTTGATTCTTCAATTTCAAATCCAACATTCCGCAATGCGGGCGCCAACCTCTCGCGCCGGGAGTTGTACCTCTGGCGTTGTTCGGCAACATGCACGTCGTCGGAAAGGGCCGTGACCATGGCCTTCTGCACAGGCAGCGGAACGATCATTCCCGCGTGCTTTCGTACTTCGCGCAATTTAGCAATCAAATCAACGTCGCCGATGACGAAGCCTGCACGGTAGCCCGCCATCGACGACCGCTTGGATAACGAGTGCACAGCAAGGATGTTATCATTATTGCCACCAGTGAGACTGAGTATCGACACCGGTTCAACTGTGTGACCGAACTCCAGATAGCACTCATCAGAGGCAATAATGCAATTGGACTTTCTTGCCCAAATGATTACGTCCATCATTTCGTCATCGGAATGAACACGGCCAGTCGGATTGGATGGCGAATTAATCCACGCCAAATCCGCATCTGGCCAATTCCTTGGGTCAATCGATACCGCGGTACCCACCGCCGATCCCAGGATCGCACCGACGCTATAGGTTGGATAAGCGATCTCAGGAAAGAGAACGCTCTTAGCTTCAAGAAGAGTGGGCAGCCAAGCAACAAGTTCCTTCGAGCCGATAAGTGGCAGTACATCGAATTCCCCTGTGGCACCTAAACGCCGCGTGGCCCAATCGTGAATCGCCGATCTCAACTCTTGAGTTCCCGCGGTCAGCGGATAGCCGGGTGCATTTGTACTCTCGCGCAGAGTCTCTTGAATGAATTCAGGGGTTGGATCAACAGGGGTGCCGACGGATAGATCGACAATTCCGCGAGGATGCTGACGGGCGCGTTGACCATAAGGCGCCAACGCGTCCCATGGAAAATCAGGCAGTAACAGCGGCTAGCTTCTTAATCTTCTTTGTGCGGAGCAGCGGCAACAATAGGGTGGTCGCTGTTTGTGATTCCGACTTTGCTGGCTCCTCCTGGAGACCCAAGTTCCACGAAGAATTCAGTGTTGACCTTCGAATAATCCTTCCACTGCGATGGAACGTCATCCTCGTAGTAGATCGCCTCGACTGGACAGACAGGTTCACATGCACCGCAGTCCACACACTCATCGGGCTGTATGTAGAGCATGCGAGCGCCCTCATAGATGCAATCAACCGGGCACTCTTCGATGCAAGACTTGTCTTTAACATCGATACAGGGCTCTGCAATTATGTACGTCAAGGCAAACCTCCATGTGGTCAGTGCCGTCATTCTAATCCCCACGGCTCGTAGGGGCGATTTTGGCACTCCACGGCCCGCCGTCGCCAAGTTATCGTTGTGTCATGCCTCTCACCCCTCCTGCTGATCGACCAGCTGCTGGGCGACCGGGAGTCGATGACGTCGGCAAACGGATGACCGTGAGGATGCATGACCCTGATGGGGGCTATCGAGATATTCTCGGGACATTGGAGTCGCCAACAACCATCCGAAAACGCGATGGCTCAATCGTGAGTTTTGATCCCAATCAAATAGCCCTGTGGCGAAAAATCCCACCGCGTATCGAACGCGCAGGAAAAGGCTCACCGCTCTCTCTTCGCATAAACGAGATAGAACGCGCTGCCTCGGCAACATGGCCGGCGGCCGAACAAGTCCCACTGGGTGACTGGCTACTTCGAGCCACGGGCAAATTCACGATGCGCGCCAATTCTGTTCTTGCATTGGGCGAACCACATATTGAGATAGACGAGGCAATCAATAAGGTCGTTGCCTTCTACCAAGAACGAAATTTGATTCCTACTTTTCATATCACTTTGCCAATCCAAGTCGAATTGGACTCATTGCTCGAAAGCAAAGGGTGGGCTGAGAAGATCATCGTTCACGTGATGGTCGCCGATATTGTGATCGGAGAACTCGCGCATACGGTCATGGGCGCCTGGGAACTATCGAGCGAACCAAGTGATGAGTGGATCCACCTCCAAAAAGACGAAGGTGTCCGAGAGATCATGGAGAGTTACCCGGCAATCTACGCAGGACTGAGAGTTGGCGATGAACTCGTCGCTGCTGGACGAGCCGCCGTGTTCGAAAAATGGACCGTGCTGACAAGGCTCTTCGTACGTCCAGATTTTCGGGGTCAAGGATTGAGTAAAGATCTAGTGACCCTGCTATTGAACGAGTCAATGAAAGAGGGCGCTACCAAGGCCCTCTTGCAAGTCGATTCCAAGAATGCGACTGCAATTGCCCTTTACAAGAAGATGGGCTTCACTCTCCATCACGCATTTAAGTATCGCTTGCTTCAACCCAGCGCGAATAAAAGCCAATGCTGACGACAAAACTGCACCTCTACGACACCAAGAGCCGCGGCCTCGTTGCCGTAAATGAGTCCGCAGGCTTGGTCAGAATGTATTGCTGCGGCCCCACCGTCTATCGCGACGCACATGTCGGAAATTTGCGCACCTTCTTGCTTTCAGACCTCATCCGCAGAACGCTTCAGATGCTGGGGGCGAAGGTTTCAATCGTCCAAAACATCACCGACGTCGGGCACATGAGTGAGGATTTCGAAGGCGAAGATAAACTACTTGCTCAGTCCAAAACCGAGCACATTGACCCGCTTTCGGTCGCAAGGAAATACGAAGAACGGTTCCATGCAGATCTTGCAGCGCTGAATATTCTTCCCGCGGACAGATACCCAAAGGCCAGCGAATGCATTCCACTCATGCAGGACCTCATCGCGAAGTTGATTGCTCGTGGAAACGCCTATGTGGGCAGCGACGGCTCGGTGTACTTCAACGCCTCATCGTTTGCCGGATACGGAGAACTCAGCGGCAACCGTCTGGATGCACTCAAACCAGGTCACCGTTTCGAATACACCGACGAAGGCGGGAAGAAATTCCACGCCGACTGGGCATTGTGGAAGGCAGCTGGACACCGCAGCGAGTTGGTCTGGGATTCACCATGGGGTCTTGGGTTTCCTGGATGGCATATTGAATGCTCGGCGATGTCTCTACATTTTCTTAACGGTCACGTGGACGTGCACGTCGGCGGAATTGACCTTCGCTTTCCCCACCACGAGAACGAACGTGCGCAGTCAAATGCGATTACGGGCACCGAGACCGTCGGTCTCTGGGTGCACGGCGAACACTTGCTTTTCCAAGGAAGAAAGATGTCCAAGAGTTCGGGAAATGTCGTGCTCCTCAACGACATCGTTAAGAGGGGCTTCGATCCACTCGCCCTCCGCCTGGTCTTCCTAGAGAATCGATACAGGAGCCAGATGGACCTGACCTGGGAAACAATCGAAGCGGCCAATGAAACTTTGCGGAGATGGCGTGCGCTTGTGAACCAGTCGAGTCGAGCGATCCCGCTTGAAGATGAGAAGTTCATGCATGCACTTTGTTCTGACTTGGATTCGCCGAGAGCAATCCAAATCATCCGTGCTATTGAGAAGGACTCGCTCCTCAGCATTGATGAAAAAGCAGGTCGCTTTCTTTTTGCCGATCAAGTGCTGGGCCTTGATATCGCGCGCAAAGAGGAAGCACGAGAACTCAGCGCCGGACTAGCAGCCATCTTGACCGAACGCACCGATGCGCGGGCGCGTAAGGACTGGTCAGAGAGTGATCGCCTGCGCGGGCTACTGGAAGATCAAGGATTGGTCATTAAGGATTCGCCAACGGGTCAAGAATGGCAGTGGCGCTGAGCTAGACCTGGGATACAACCGCAAAAACGAGCACCGACAATCCTGCAATAACCAAGGCGTTACCCGAAAAGTTCCCTTGCACGAGAAGTTCACCTCCGACACCGGGCGATCCGCCAATAAGAATGGCGAGAGCCCATCCCATGGCAGCAAGAACCTTGTAGCGACGCATTCCCCATGCTCGCCCGAGCAGCCAGACGCCGATGCCGCTACCAACCAATGCGAGGATCAAACCAAAGGGCACGTACGCGTCATGGAGCAGCACCGCGGCCGCGCCGAGAATCGTGCCCCAAACGAATGATCCAACGAGTCTCATCAGGTGACAATCAGGGAGTAATTCCGGCGAAGAGATCTGTTTCTCTTCCGTCCTTGTCGAATGGAGCCGCTGGGGTGCCTCGGACAAGAGTGTAATACTCCTGACCCCACACTTGATTTCCAAGATTATTCGAGAGAGCAAAGAACGGGCCATCGAGGGCAATCTGGGTTTCGTGCGCTTTCATTGCGGCCATTTTTCGATCAACATATTCGCTTCCATCGATGACGGCGGTTATGAGCGCATCATCCTTTGCGAAGGGGATGTCATCAACGCTTTCAGCACCAAAGAAATCTGAGCCGATCTTTTTCATCTCTTCGATGCCTTGTGCAATCACAGATTTCGGAATCGCGTTCCAGTACACCTTGGAGACTCTCCATTTGTCAGCCAATTCGACTGCACGCATTGCTACTCGGTGCGCCTGTATGTGGTCTGGGTGACCATAGCCGCCGATTTCATCATAAGTCAGAAGCACATGTGGGCGGACTTCGTGGATGACGTCTACAAGAAACTTCGCTGCTTCGTCCAGATCTGCCTGCCAGAAGACATCGGGTCGATTGTTCGGCTCGGTATCCATCATCCCGCTGTCACGAAACTTCCTCTTTTCCGCACCCAGGAATCGAAAGTCATTGACGCCCAACTCTTTCATCGCAGCGGCAAGCTCGGCGATTCGATGATCCCCTAATTGGTCCGTCTCGGAACTCGCCAAGTGACTCAAACCAGGAACGAGAACTTCGCCTTCTTCACCCCGCGTGCATGTTACGAGGGTGATGTGTACCCCGAGATCTTGGTACATCGCCATCGTCGCGCCGTTATTGATGGTTTCATCGTCAGGATGTGCATGAACCAGCATCATCCGATATCCGGAATAAGGGCGCGGAGACATGTCAGTACACCGGAAGCGTCGGGTCGATCTGCTTTACCCAGGCGATTACGCCCCCACTGACATGGGCAGCGTCGGCGAACCCTGCACCTTTCACGATCGCTAAACACTCCGCCGATCGCACGCCACCTTTGCAATGAAGGATGATTTGCTTGTCTTGCGGGAGTTTGGCTAATGCCCGTCCATCCAAGAATTCCTGCTTGGGGATCAGCGTCGCTCCAGGGATTCGCACGATGTCCCATTCGCTCGGTTCACGGACATCGACGAGATAGATATCCTCATCGTTGTCCATCATCGACTTCAGTTCGGTCACTGTAATAGTTGAATCTTTCACGGCGATTTCAGCGCCCTCCGAAAGAACTCCGCAGAATGCCTCATAATCTTCAAGAAGTTGGGTCTGGATTGCATTCTCGCTACACACTGGGCAGGTTGGATCCTTGCGTACCTTGATCTTTCGATATGACATCTCGAGGGCGTCATAAATCATCAGGGAGCCGATGAGTGGCTCTCCGATACCAGTAATCAGCTTTATCGCCTCGGTCGTCTGGATAGACCCAATCGAGGCACAAAGAACTCCAAGGACCCCACCCTCAGCACAACTTGGGACCATTCCCGGTGGAGGAGGCTCTGGATAGAGGCATCGATAGCACGGACCATATTCGGCCCAAAAAACGCTGGCCTGTCCATCAAAGCGGTATATCGATCCCCACACGTAAGGCTTGTTCAGTATGACGCAGGCATCATTGACGAGATAGCGGGTTGCGAAGTTATCCGTCCCATCCACGATCAAGTCGTATTGGGCGAAGAGTTCGAGAACATTCGAGACATCAATTCTTATCTCATGAACATTTACCTTCACATTTGGGTTGATCTCCGCGATTTTCTCTTTCGCGCTCAACGCTTTGCTCTTGCCGATATCTGATTGACCGTGAATGATCTGGCGCTGCAAGTTGGATTCATCAACCGTGTCGTATTCTGCGATCCCGAGGGTTCCCACGCCCGCTGCGGCAAGGTACATGAGTGCGGGTGAGCCCAAGCCGCCGGCGCCTACGCAGAGCACCTTGGCGTTCATAAGTCGTTGTTGTCCGGCCATCGCAACATCGGGAATTATCAGGTGGCGGCTGTAGCGGCGCACTTCGTCAACAGTGAGCGCCGGACCAGGCGAAACGAGTGGCGGAACCTTCATGTGGACATCCCCGGTATTGATCTAAGTGGTTATCGATCTAAGTGCGCCATTGTGTCGCACTCGTGAAGTACTGACAATTTAAGTCATATAACCGCTCCCGTAGCCAAAGAATTCCCCGTACGATATGCCCGATGAGTACAAGCGAGGGCAAGACCGAGAATAAAGCGCGCCTGCCCCGGGATGAACGCCGAGCACAACTCCTCAGCGCGGCCTTGGAGGTCTTCACCGCAGCCGGTTACCACGCCGCGGCGATGGACGAAATCGCAGACCACGCCAGCGTCAGTAAACCAGTGCTCTATCAGCACTTCCCATCCAAACTCGAACTCTATTTGGCCGTTCTCGACCTGCACATCGATTCTCTGGTCTTCACAATTCAAAAGGCCATTGCTTCGACTCCCGAAAATGCCAATCGCGTCATCGCGACCGTCGAGGCCTACTTCAACTTCATCGACAGCGAGGGCGAGGCTTTCCGCCTCCTTTTTGAAAGTGACATGAACGTCGAACCGGCGGTCAGAGAGCGCCTTGCACGCATGACCTATGACTGTGCAGCCGCTGTGAGCGCGGTGATTTCGCTCGACACAGGTTTGCCAGAAGAGGCCGCAATGTTGCTCGGAGTGGGCCTTATTGGAAGCGCCCAAGTCACTGCGCGCCACTGGCTTGATAGAGACAGCAAACTCACTCGCGAAGCGGCCACTGATCTCGTCTCCAACCTCATATGGCGTGGTATTTCGGGATTTCCTCGCACAGATGAGCGTTAAATAATCCTAATTCGGCAATCAAGAGTCCCACTCGGTAGGATTTGCGCATGAGTTCAAAGAAAACGACGGGCAATCACAAAGCTGAAGTCCGCATAGCAGTCACAAATATCTCTACGGAACTCTCATTTGAATGCCCATCTGGGGTCGATGAGATTCGTAGTGCCGTGACCTCAGCCATCGCCGCCGGATCGCCTCTTGTCCTTAGCGACGTGCGCGGGCGAGAGATCATTGTTCCCGCAGACAAAATCGGTTTTGTGGAAATTGGCGAGCAAGTAGAGCGTCGCGTCGGCTTCGGCACGGATTAAGGTGTCCATTACTTTTGCCGAACTTCCTCTTCGCAAGGAAACAATTGACGCGCTCCATCAGTATGGCTTCGTCGCCCCTTTTGCCATCCAAGAGATGGTTCTGCCTATAGCTTTAGGCGACGGGGATGTCATCGGTCAGGCCAAAACTGGAACGGGCAAGACACTTGCCTTCGGTATCCCGTTGATCGAACGGGTCATCGCGCCAAAAGACCCAGAATGGAGCGAGTTCTCGCATAAGGGACTGCCACAGGCATTGGTCGTCGTTCCAACACGCGAACTTTGCGTGCAAGTGGCTAAAGATATCGATCAACTCGCAAAAGCCCGCGGAATCCGCGTCATTGCGGTTTATGGCGGCCGCGCTTTCGAACCTCAGATCGAGCAACTCCAAGTCGGCGTGGAGATCGTCGTCGGCACACCGGGTCGACTGCTCGACCTATACCGCCAAGGCAAATTGAAATTGAACAAGGTCGCAAGGCTTGTCCTTGATGAAGCTGATGAAATGTTGGATCTTGGCTTTTTGCCAGATGTCGAGAAGATCTTCACCAGCACACCAATCCGGCAACAGACGATGCTCTTTTCGGCGACTATGCCTGGAGACATCATCGCCTTGGCGAGACGATTCATGTCCCAGCCAGTTCATATTCGTACTCAGGAAAATGACGACGAGAGTGCCGTTGTATCCCGCGTCCAGCAGCACGTGCTCCGAGCACACGCACTCGACAAGATCGAGATGCTCGCCCGCATCCTGCAAGCCGAAGGTCGAGGCCCGACCATGGTCTTCTGCCGGACTAAGCGGACCTGCCAAAAGACCGCAGATGATTTGCTAGAGCGCGGCTTCAATGCAGCGGCCATCCATGGCGATCTCGGTCAGAGTGCGCGCGAGAAGGCGCTCTCCGATTTCAAAGCGGGCAAGTCAGACGTTCTCGTCGCAACCGATGTCGCCGCCAGAGGCATTGACATAGAAGGAATCACCCACGTCATCAACTACCAATGCCCGGAAGACGACAAGACCTACGTACACCGGATCGGTCGTACGGCCAGGGCCGGCGCACACGGCATTGGAGTCACCTTTGTCGACTGGGATGACATGTCACGTTGGAGTCTTATTAATCAATCCCTCAAGCTCGGTCTGGATGAGCCTGTTGAAACGTATTCCTCTTCAGACCACCTCTTTACTTCGATGAAGATTCCGGTCGGATCAACGGGCCGCTTGAAGAAAGCGCGTGTCGTGCAACCTGAGAAGAAGGTCGCCGCTGCAAAGAAACAGGATCATCATGCTCCTAAACTTGCTGCACCCTCTCGCGTCAAAACGGAAAGAACCAGAACGCGCACGAAGAAGTTCAAAAGCGCAACAAGCTAAGGATTACCAGGTTGCAGCGAAACCCTTAATTGCTTCAACAATCATTTGAACTGCAATTGCTGCAAGCAATAGACCTGCAATTCTTGCAACAAGAGTAATGCCTGCCTCGCGAACAAGACGGAGCAAAGAAGTCGACGTGAGCAAGGCCAGCGCGATAACCAAATGCACTGCTACCACTGCAATAGCCAGACCAGTCATTCGCGCCGTCGAGTGAGCGTCTTGAACGAAGATCATTGTCGCAACGATCGCGCCAGGTCCGGCAAGCAAAGGCGTGCCGAGGGGAACCAACGCAATGTTGGCATCTTTGTTATCAGTTTCTCCAGACTGCTTGCCCGTCAGCAACTCCAGCGAAATAAGAAGAAGGAGCAGGCCACCGGCGGCCTGAAGGGCCTGAATAGAGACGTTCAGATAGTCAAGGATGAAGCGCCCAAATAATGCGAACGTTGCAATGACGATAAGTGAAACCCCAGCTGCTTGCCAGGCAAGCCTTCTTCGCACCCTTGCGGTTCTATCGCTAACTAGCGCGAGGAAGATCGGCACAGCGCCAGGTGGGTCCATGATCACAAGCAGGGTGACGAAAGCCTGAATGGTGAATGTCACGGTGCTGATTTGCCCAACGTTCACGACTTGTCCGCCCTTACTACTCGCCTCTTGTCAGCCAATGATTCCAATTTTTCCCACTGCTCACGATTGGTCGTGCACTCTCCTAATCTATTTAGTTTCCCCGTTCCGTGATAGTCACTAGAACCAGTCACCACAAGGTCGAGCTCTTGTGCGATTCTGCGCAACATCGCCCGCTCTTCGTTGTTCTGATCTCGGTGGTCCACCTCGATTCCATTGAGCCCTGCGGACACCAGCGAAGAGAAGGCGTCTGCCTGCAATGTCTCCCCCCGGCGTGAAGCGAATGGGTGGGCGATCACTGCCACTCCCCCCGCTGCCCGTATCTGGGCAATAGCCACTTCAGGAGTTGGAGCGATGTGTGCCACGTAAAATTGCGACTCGTTGTTTAACAAATCCTTGAACGCCTCATCGCGCGATGAGATCAAACCGCGCTTAACCATCGCATCAGCAAGATGCGGCCGTCCCAGAGTCGCTCCATGCGGCATAACTTCTTCAACGTCCTGCATCGAAACGTGAATGCCCGCGTTATTGAGAAGTTCGATCATCTTGACCATCCGCGGAACACGGTCGTCCCGAGTCTGCTCCAACATTGAAAGCATCTGCCGGTCGGCTCCGTCAAAGAGCAATCCCAGCATATGCACGCTTGTGCCAGTTTCGGTTAAACAGGAAATCTCTGCACCAAGAACCAATTCGATCTCTCCGCGCAAGGCCGATATGGCCTCTTCCCATCCGGCAACGCTGTCATGGTCTGTAAGGGCGATGACTTCTATTCCCTGTGCCAATGCCGCGTTTATCAATGCGCGCGGGGTCTCTGTTCCGTCGCTGCAGGTTGTGTGCGTATGGAGATCTATCACGTTAAGGATTCCATCCGCGAAGGCTTCGTCCGAAGAACCACAAGAGTGCATCCGATCAAGATCATCGCGATTCCAGGAAAAACACCTAGCGCCGGCTTTTGATCGAGCCACCAGAAGGCAAGGATTGCGCTGGTTGGCACCTCAAAGAAAATGATCAGAGAAACGATGGCTGGTGAAACTCGCTTAAGCGCGGAGTTGAACATCGTGTGCCCAAGGATTTGAGCCCCAAGGATCAAGCCGACAACAATCCACCACTCCCTCGCGGAGAAATGCATTATGGCAACGCCAGAAGAAAGGGATATCGGAAGCACCGTGATCGCGCAGACGAAGTAGGCGACCGTTGTGTACGTGGTGGTTTCGATTGTCTCTTGAGCTCTGGATCCGGCCATCATGTACAACGCGGCCAGGGCGGCAGAAACAAACGAGGCGAGGTCGCCGAGAAATGACCGAAAAGAAATATGCAGGTCGACACCGGAGATCAGCAGCACTCCAGCGAAACTAACGACCATGCCCAACCAGGCGCGAGAGGGTATATGCCCACCTGAGAACTTAACAAAGAGGGCCGCGAAGATCGGCTGCAACGCAACAATGGCGGTGCCCGCTGCAACACTGGTCCATCTCATTGCTAGAAAGAAACCGCAAAAATGTAGCGCCAAAAGAACACCGGCCAAGATCGACCACTTCATCCCCGCACGCTGCTTCCACTGTCGATGTCGAAGCGCAAATGGTGCGGTAATGACCGCCCCGCCAAGGTTCCTCCAGAAGATCAAACTCGGAACCGGCATCGTGCTCAGCGCGATTAAAGGTCCCGAGGTTCCGATACCGAGGATTCCAACCCCCAGACGAATCAAGTCAGGGCGGGCAGGAATGGCAGTGTGGCTTGTGATCTGATTTGGCCTTGATGACTCCTCCATCAAGCAAAACCTAGCGGCACGCCAATCAATGATTTGCTTCGCACGATCAATTGCGCTGCAATTTCCGAGATGGCAATCGAAGCTGGAGATTCAGGGTCAGAAAGGACAATTGGTGAGCCAGAATCGCCTCCCGTACGAAGTTCAATATTGAAGGGAACTTTTCCGAGAAGCGGAACGCTTGCTCCTACCAGCAATGAAAGTCGTTCTGCCGTCTCTTCCCCACCACCTGTGCCAAAGAGCGATATCGGCTCTCCGCACGTGGGACATGGAAAATCTGACATATTTTCAATGACACCGATGACATGCTGTTTGATCTGATGGGCAATTCGACCAGCCCGTTCGGCAACTTCCGCCGCAGCAACTTGTGGGGTCGTGACCACGATGATCTCTGATGCAGGTATTAACTGGCCAAGTGAGATAGCCAAGTCACCGGTGCCAGGCGGAAGGTCGATGAAGAGGAGGTCCAGGTCACCCCAATAGGCGTCACTTAGCAGTTGCTCAAGGACTCGGTGAAGAAGTGGTCCCCGATATGCCACGGGGTCAGAACGCTCAGGCTTGAACATCTCCATGGAGACTGTCTTTACCCCGTAAGACTCCAAGGGTATGAACATCTGATCAATAGCGGTTGGGCGCTGTCCCATGAGGCCCATCAAACGTGGGATCGAGTGACCGTACACGTCAGCATCAAGGATTCCAACGCGCAATCCCTTTTGAGCGGCCGCAACGGCCAAATTCACCGTGAGGGATGACTTGCCGACACCGCCTTTGCCGGACGCAATACCGACGACACGAGTGCGCGATTCGGGCTGAGCGAAGGGAATGAATTTCTCACGGCCATTGCGAAGAATCTTCTTGACGTTGTCGCGCTGCCTCTCGGACATGACCCCAAAACTCAAGATGACGTCTTCGACTTCCTTAATGTCCTTGAGGGCCGCAGTGACATCGGACTTTAGACGGTCTCGCATCGGGCAGCCCGAGATCGTGAGAAGGACCTTGATCTTCACGGTCCCCAATTCGAAATCGACCGATTCAATCATTCCCAACTCAGTGAGAGGGCGATGCAATTCGGGGTCGTGAACTTTTTCGAGTGCGCTTTCAATCTTCTCTAGTGTGGTCACATTACATCCGGATCTATTTTTGGTTGTGGACGTGATTGCTCTTCTTGTTCCTCAAGTGCATCGTTGAGTTGCTTTCGTATGAAAGTCTTTGGGTTCAAATCTGCTGGTTGCAAATTCTCAAAGCCAGGTCCTAGGTTCTCGCGGAGTTCCTTTGTGGCCGTCTGGGAGATCTGCTGAATTCGGCGGATCAAGGATGCAGCCTCCGACGCCAATTTTGGCAGTCGCTCTGGGCCCACCAAGATCAGGGCGAGGACTGCCAGCCCAATCAACTCTCCTCCGCCGATGTCAAAAAACATAGGTAGAGCCTAGCCTCTCCAGATTATGGCTGGGCAGCGGCCAAAATGACGCTCGCATCGTGGGATTTCCCATCGCGCATATAGGTCAGAGTGACGCGATCGCCGACGTTCTTGGCTCGCACTGCGACTATCAACTCATCGGGACCATTGATTGTCCTGCCATCAAATTTCGTGATGATATCGCCGGCCTGCAATCCTGCCGCAGCCGCAGGGCCCCCGGCACGAATACCGGTTGGAGAATCCAAGATTTTTGCTCCGCCTTGCGCGTAATTAAGATCAAGAGAAATCCCGACAATGGGATAGGTAGCTTTGCCTGTCTTTATCAATTGATTCGCAGTCTTGCGCGCCTGGTTGATTGGAATGGCAAAACCAAGCCCAATGGAGCCTGACTGGCCGCCGATTGAGGAGCCTAGAGAGGCGATTGCAGAATTGACTCCGATGACTGCGCCGGTTGCATCAACAAGTGGGCCACCTGAATTGCCGGGGTTGATTGCAGCATCTGTTTGAAGTGCGTTGATGAATGAACTCTCGCCACTAGATCCTCCAGCAGAGACTGCGCGGTTCTTTGCGCTGATGATCCCCGAGGTGACCGTGCCAGACAAGCCAAGAGGAGAGCCAACAGCGATTACTGAGTCGCCAACCTGGATCTTGTCACTATCGCCAAATTGGAGAGCTGGAAGATTTGTTGCAGGAATTTTCAGGACAGCGAGATCATATGCAGCATCGGTTCCAATAATTGTTGCGCCAAAGGTTCGTCCGCTATTTAGAGTGACGGTAATCGCGTTGCGTCCTGCCGCCCCGTCAACCACATGGTTATTAGTCAGGATGTAGCCAGAGCTTTCAATGACGAACCCAGATCCAGTGGCACTTCCCGAACCTGTCTCCGTTGAAATTGAGACCACTGATGGAAGCACGCGTTGGGCGATTCCTGCAACTGAGTCTGGGGCGCGTTCAATGTTCTTTGACACTGAAACCAGGTTCACGCGGTGTCCAAGGAGGGTTCCATTGGTTGCGAAATCCCCCGCCGCACTTCCCACCAACCCGGCGACAACAGCAAGGGCGATCGCTGAACCCAAAGGGATGCTGGTCTTCTTGGGTTTGTACACGGGCTCAGACCACCATGGCGTTGACGTGCTTGGTGATGGCGTGGACTCCGTAGGTTCCATTTAAACTCCTTGCAGTACTAAGAGAATCTGACCAATCAATTATCAAATACGACATTGCCTAGAATTCGATGAGAGAACGCCCGTAGATTTCCTAGAACTGTCGGCTATCGTTTCGTGGCGATCAGGAGACCGTCACCGACGCCAAGGAGTGAGGAAACCCAGGTAGTAGTTGCCAACTTAATACTCTTGCCCGCATCGCGCAAAGCAATGGTCCGAGGATCCCTTTGGGCAGGGTCCGAGACCTTTCCACCGCCAAAGAAGTTATCTATTGCAAGGACTCCGCCGGTGCGAAGAATTCGGTGCGCTTCATCAATTGCGAAACTCAGGTCCTCGGGTTCATTTCGCAAAACCACAAGGTCGTAGGCGCGGTCGGTCAACTTGCTCATGACATCCATAACTGGATTGGTAATCAATCGAAATCGTTGAGGAGAGATCTCAGCCTCCGCGAAGGCAATTTTCGAAATTCGCGCATGCTCTGCTTCGCTGTCAATCGATGTCAAGGTCCCGTTTTCGATCATGCCTCGAAGGAGCCAGATACTGCCCACTCCAGAGCCCGTCCCAACTTCGACGACTGACTGCGCAGAGATCAGGTGGGCTAAGAAGTGGAGAAATGCGCCGGTGCCTGAGGAGATGTTCTGAGCCCCAACCTCGACACCTCGTGCTCGAGCCCGAACAAGAATTTCGTCCTCAGGAATAAAGGTCTCGCAGTATGTGTGCATGTCTACTCTCATTCGAGCCCCGCAATCCATTCTATGAGAAGTCGAACGCCAAAACCTGTGCCGCCTTTGGGATTTTCACCCGCATCCGTATCGCTGCGACCGGCGCCGGCGATATCGAAATGAACCCAATTGCGCTCTCCGGCGAAATGCTCCAAGAACAGGGCGGCAGTCACAGAGCCGCCGCCGAACTTGGGCTTATCGGCGGTGTGTGAAAAATCTGCGACAGAGCTTTCGAGAGCAATCTTGTAATCGTCTAAAAGCGGCATCTGCCAAACACGATCGCCTGTCTTCTCGCCATGGGAGTGAAAATCTTTCGCTAGAGCAGAATTTCGCGTGTACATGGCCGCATACTGTCGGCCAAGGCCCTGAGTTGCATGTCCCGTCAGCGTGGCAACGTCGATTAGAAAATCCGGGTTCAAATGCTTGTCGGCATATGCAAGTCCATCGGCTAGGACGAGGCGCCCTTCAGCATCTGTATTGATCACTTCCACGGTAGTTCCGCCGTATTGAGTAACGACATCGCTGGGACGTTGGGATGTGCCGGAAAGCGCATTCTCGGCACACATCAGCAGTGCGGTAACGCGGGCATTGGGCTTGATCTCCGGCATTGCGCTCACGACGCCCAACACTGTCGCGGCCCCTGCCATGTCGCTCTTCATCGCAATCATGTTTTCGTACGGACGCTTGAGGGAGACTCCGCCGGTGTCATAAGTGATGCCTTTGCCGACTAGAACGACGTGTGGCCAGTTCTTTGAACCTTTTGGCGCATAACTCACCTCTATGAAACGAGGCCCCGGATTCGGCGAGGAGTTTCCGACGGCCAAAAGCCCCCCGAAGTCCTTAAGATCTTTCCCGGCCAAAACCTTCACATTCACGTCTGCGTGTTTCGCCATTGATCTTGCTTGTGAAGCCATCCAAGCCGGAGTTTTTATATTCGAAGGCGTGTGGATCAAGTCTCGTGCCTTAAAAACATATTTCGCCATGATCCGCGCGCGAGCAATATCTGCTGCGTGGGTATCTCCCAGATAAAAACTTGGAACCTCGGTCTTTTTCGAGCCGGTCTTCATATTCCATTGGTAGGTGCCCAACAGGAGTGCTACCGCGTGTAGGCGGACATCACCGCGAGAGGAGGCTGCCAAACTATAAATCGATCGTGACACCCCACGCATTTTGCGTCCAAGAGCAGCCCCAGTTGACCTCATGTCCGCGGGCGACTGCTTGCCGAGCCCGACAAAGACCAATCGCTCGCACTTCGCGCCTTCGGCACTGACCGGAATCTCAAAGATCTCGCCAACTTTTCCGGTTGCCGCAAAGAAACTCAACTCGTCAATAAGATCAAGTTGGAATTTTGTTTCGATCTTGCGCGCGAGCGAAGTGAAAATCGGAAAGGTGATTTCTCCCGTATCCGACTTTGAAAAGCCGATCGCGACACAGTCGCTATCTAGAACCGATTCCAATTCCAGAGGGCGGGCGTCAAGCGTAGGAATATCCATGGCGCTTACGCTAGCGAAGCGAATTGTCTATTTCTTAACTAGCAGCAATGCGGCGGCATGAAGGGCATTGCCAAGATTTGAAGCCTCTTCGCCATTGAGCTCGACTACAAGCCGGCCCCCACCTTCGAGCGGAATTCGCATAACCAGAGAGCGGGCCTCTTTCGTGACCTCCATGGGTCCGTCACCGGTTCGAGGTTTCATGGCTGCCATCTTCGCTACTCCTTTTCGCTTCTCCTGCGCGCGGTGTAACCCGTGGTGGGCCTTCGATTCACACCTGCACGGGATGAGGGAGAAGTATCTCGCATTTACTGCCTAAGCGGGAAATTGGCCTCTTCAACGGGGCTCGGGCCAAGGTTGAGACGGGCCGTCAGACGGCCTCGACCTGCGGCTATGAGGCGTGAAATGGCTCCTTCTGGCACATTGAGCATCGCGGCGATTTCAGCCGACGAGAACGATTTCACATAGTGAAGGGTCAGTATCACCCGTTCTTCTTCGGGCAGGCTGGCAAGAAATTGGGCCAGAGTTTCCGAAGTCATGCTGCATAGGTTACCGATATGAGGCTGGCCAGGCAGTGTTACAGACAGAGGGCCAAGGCATCCTCCACGGTGGTACTCCAATGAAGGAGTTCTCTCTGGCCAGGTTTCACAAACCCGTGATTTTCGAGGTGGTCCAAGAGGTCACGAAGAGGGGCGTAGAGATCAAAGGGGTCCAAAATGATGACCGGTTTATCATGGAAATTCAGGAAACGTCCGACCCATATCTCGAAGAGTTCCTCCAACGTGCCAGGGCCACCGGGTAGGGCAATGAAAGCATCTGACATTTCTTCCATTTTTGCTTTGCGCTCGCGCATCGAATCAACAATGTGAAGTTCGTGGTTATCGTGGTCGGCAAATTCAATATCAACCAAGGACTGCGGAATGACGCCAATGGTTTTCCCGCCACTTGCACGCACACCTCGAGCCACTGCGCCCATCATGGAAATGTGGCCGCCACCGGAAATTAATTCCCAATTGCGCGCGCCGATTGCATTGCCAAGATCCGTCGCCAAATCAACATACTTGCTGTCTATAGTGGGAGACGAAGAGCAGAAGACGGCCACGCGCATCCGCCAAGGATAGGCGCTACCCTTTGAATATGTCGCATTCAATTCAATTCGCATCTGGATACGGAATCGCCACGGTGACCTTTGAAGGTGCCATCCTTGATACGTGGTTCCCCGAGCCCCATTTGGGTGAGTTGCCCCCAAATCCTCCTGCATTCTTGACCTCTCTCATAGGCCGGGACGACGACCGACAAGTGGTTCGCGAATTAGTTTCCGTAGGAATCGAACTCGAGGACGCGCCAACAAATGCCTCAGATGCCTACTTGCGTCTTCACCTGCTTTCGCATCGATTGATTCCCCCTCATGGATTGTCACTCGTTGGCATATTCGGCATCCTCAATAACGTTGTGTGGACCTCGCATGGACCATGCGCAGTAGAAGGTTTCGAAGAGACGCGTGCGAAACTCCGAGCCAAATACGGAACTGTCACGGTGCACTCCGTCGACAAATTCCCTCGCATGGTGGACTACGTAATCCCAAGCGGTGTTCGCATCGCCGATGCGGACCGTGTTCGCTTAGGGGCTCATCTCTCCCATGGCACCACCGTTATGCATGAGGGATTCGTGAATTTCAATGCAGGGACTCTGGGCACGTCAATGGTTGAAGGGCGCATCTCCTCCGGAGTAGTCGTCGGCGATGGCTCCGACATTGGTGGTGGCGCCTCGATCATGGGAACTTTAAGTGGCGGAGGAAAAGAAGTCGTCTCCATAGGTAAGAACTGCCTTCTCGGAGCAAACTCAGGACTCGGAATTTCGCTAGGTGACAACTGCATCGTTGAGGCAGGCACCTACATAACCGCAGCAGCAAAGGTGACTTTGCCCGACGGAGAAGTAGTCAAGGCTGGTTCGCTCTCAGGCGCAAGCAACCTCCTCTACCGACGAAACAGCCAGCGCGGCAATCTAGAAGTTGTCATGCGATCAGGAGCCTGGGGCGGACTGAATTCAGTTCTCCACGCAAACTGATTACCAACTCAGTAAAAGTAAAAAGGTTGCACTCAAACCGCGTTGCCCGACTAAGAGCATTGTCACGCGCATCAATGAATTGATCCGACACTGTCTTAAGCGGCAAGGTTTTAAGTGGTCTTCAAGCCGCGATATCGGCAGGTTCGCAAGTACAATTTCGATTTCTGACTCACGTGAGTCATCGGATTATGGGATCAGATTGGACTTGATATGAGAGCACCCTTCCAAGTTCTCGTGGTCCCTTTTCGAATGATTGATGCTCACCCAGAATATTTGTTATTGCGAAGGGCAGACCTCGGGGTTTGGCAGTGGGTGGCAGGAGGCGGAGAGGCCGATGAAACTCCGCTAGAGGCGGCTCGCCGGGAACTGGAAGAGGAAACCGGGTATTTGCAGGAACCCAGGAAGTTGGATTCTAGGTCGGCCATTCCAGTCATAGATGTCTGTGGGTCACTTGCTTATGGAGTAGAACGACCGATATTGATGGAATTTGCCTTTGCGGTTGAGGTCACCTTTGCTCCTGTTCGAATATCCAAAGAACACACGGAAGTTGCATGGCTGACATATGAGGAAGCACGCTTCCGGCTGAATTGGGATTCCAATCGAACCGCTCTCTGGGAGACAAAATTCCGGATCGAGTCTTCGTTTTGGGGTGTCAATGATTCAACGTCGGGCTAAACAAGGTTCTGTTATCTAAAACGCGGCAATTGAGCACTCAGACTTTGTGGCTCTTCCCAACAGGTAATTGAAGTAGCGAGCTGGCTTATCCCGACACCTTGGATAGGGTTGCATTAATGACTAGCCGCGTTAATGAGTTAGGTATCAATTCGAATAAAGAAGGTGCCGAATCCGAACCTAAAATACGTGCTTGATAGCATTGCTAGCATGAAGAAGATGGGGGCCTTGACACGCCTTGGCACAACGGTAGTTCTTTTTATTACGGCCATCTGGGGTGTGATCGTCTGGCGGCTCAATTACAAATCGATACGAATCAATCTTTCTTCGCACATCTACATAACGCTTCACCCGATTCTTTACGCGATAAGTCTTGTTTCCGTGGTCTTTGGATTTGCGACCGCGATCTCGGCCTTGCGATCGCCGGGCAATCGCAACGGATGGGTTCCGACTATTCTGCTCACCGTGCTGGCAATTCTGTGTGTATGGACTGCCATGTCAGGACTCCTCGCGCGGGCTTACGCGGTCTAATCAACTGATTCCGTTGTGGCTTCCCTGCCCGACTTTTTTGCACGGTCGGTCTAAGGGGGTGTATTAACGATTGGTGGGGTTGCCCGTTCGCTTGTGCGCGCGCTGTCCATCCCTTCCCTTTCCCTAAACCTTTTCCACAATGACATGTACTGGACGCGTGAGATGTTCATCGGCTTCAGAAGGTTGCTCTGATAAGTTCCCTCTCATCTATGCAGTTATTAACCATCTTCATTTTGCCGCCCCAGTTGGAGCCGACATCGTTAAAAGGGTGCAAACTGAAGTGGGGCCACTTATGGGGACCTTTGAAGGTTTCGAAGGTTTCAGGGTTGTTCAGGTGGCCGATGACCATCTCGTCCTCGTCATTACTGCCGCTAGCCAGGATGTTCTGGATCGCCTTGCCACCGAAGTTGGAGGACCTTGGTTGAGAACGAATATTGCGCCTTTGCTCTCGCGTCCGCCAGAGCGACTTATTGGGCCTGTCGTCGTGGATATTGGAACACCGGCGTTGAACTAGGGGCACCGACGATTGTATTAATGATTGGTGGGGCTGACGAAGTTGAAGTGCGAACATGTTTCAAGTCCTTTTACGGCGATACACAATTGACAGTTCACCCGATGGCATTTATCGCATTCACACATATGGGTCAGTCGCACATGTTTACAAATCTGGTAGCACCTGACCTGACCTTGAATGTCTCGACATGTCCTTCCTTGTCACGGAACACTGCGAAGTCACCTGTGATAGTCAGAGTTCCGCGCTGGCCCGGGTTGCCCCACCCGGATGGCGGGTTGCCCAAACCGGATGGCGTGCGGGAGCCATTTACAAGGACTCCGCCGACACGTTGAAAGTACCTGCCATTGGCCATCAGTTCGTTGATTCCGCAGTGCGTGGGAAGGTCGAAAGGCACCAATTGAATTGACTTTACTGTCACAGTTCTAATAGATGTCTTAGCGGGTCCTACCTTTAGCGAGACTGCCAAACCTGCTACTACCACTAGCGACGTGGCACCCACAATGGACAAAAAGATTGTTTTCCATGTCAGTTGTCGCTTCATAGCGTCATCCATTCTGAACCTTGTCGGGCAATCGTGCCCTTTAAACTAAAATTTCGATGCATGAGGATCAGGCGCACATGTTCAAAAACCCGGTGGCCCCAGGCCTGACCTTGAATGTCTCGACATGCCCGACCTTGTCTCGGAACACCGCAACATCACCTGAGACGCTCAGAGTTCCGTGCTGAAAAGGTTTGCCCCAGCCAGATGGCGGGTTGCCAGAGCCATCGTCGAGGACTCCGCCGACACGTTGAAAGTATCTGCCATTGCTACGTAGTTCATTGATGCCGCAGTGCGTCATGAGGTCAAAAGGCACTGGCTGAAACACCATGACTATCAGGTCTCTATTAGGTCTCTTGACATGCTCTACCGCCAACGTGAGAACCAAACCTGCTGCTACCGCTAGTATCGTGGCGCTCACAATGGACACAAATATTGCCTTCCATGTCAGTTGTCGCTTCATTACACCTTTTCCTCTGAACTTTGTTGGGCAATCGTGCCTTTCACTTTGAAAAATTCAGTGGCGCATAAACAAATGTCGTTTTCCCATCAACGCTCGTTCCAGTTGCCATAATGACGCATTGAACAGTGCATAACTGAAAACCAGTCGTGCTATTTGGCTTTGTAGCAGCTTTTGCGTATACAAGGAACATAGTCGCGCCTGCCCCCTTTGCATCAGTATCAATAAAGGGTTGGGCAGCCAATTGCCCTCCGCAACCTGCAACATTTACAGCGTCCGCTGTCGCGCACTCAGATATGCGGAATCTTTCTTCAGGGGAGGCGCCGATTACCTGCACGAGCACCTGTTGACCATCGCGTAAGTTGGCAGATGGAGTCAGGCGAATCCTCGGAAGGTTCTTGGTCTGCATAGTGAGTGTTGCAGTAATCGCATCCAACTGAGCCGACAATTCACTCGAGTGCAGATAGGCGATGCATGTCGTAAAGTTATCGTGAGTAACAATCACGAAACTGCATCCATCTCGCTGTACTTCGAGAATGGTCAACTTTGAACCTATCGCGGAACGAATAATCACGAGGTCAATTGCTCCTTGACCTGCTGGACACGAGAATCGGAAATTAGGGCCATAAACCTCAATCACGGTCTTTAATTGAGGAAGTGTGCGCATCAGCGCAACTGGAACTAGCGGTCGTACGATGTCTGCGATCAGCGCGAGTTTCTTTTCGCTGTCGTTCCAACGGTATCTGCACAAGCGCATCGGCCCGGGCGCCGTTTCGGGGATCCGACCGTTTGATTCGCTGGTCACTCCGGGTTGAGGGAGCAGGGCGAGCGTCGCTTCGCATGTGGGCAGTCTCGAAATCGCCACCGCCGTGTGAGCAGACACCGCACATCCGGACAGCGTGAAAAGGATCGCTAGGGCCCCACTCACTTGACGAAGAATTCTCATGGACCTGTTCCACCCTCCATGACTTTATATGCGCTGCCTATTTTCACAATGCGGAGAAAATTGGTGTTTCCAAACTCATTAGCCTTGTGAACGACCATAATCGACCAACCAGCGCTAGCCTCTTTGGGAATGAACCCCGAGTAAGCGCCGAGGGGGGCTCCAACACCGTTTGAGCAAGGCCTTATCCCTTCTGCAAACAGGGTGCGATTAGCTTCTCCCCACATAGTGACTTTCACGGGGAGTAAGTTGCGATCTTTATAATAATTTTCCGCGAGCTGAATCATTCCTGGGGTAAGGAGGGCCGTCTTGAACAATTGCGTGCTACAACTTGGCAACACGGAGTTCAGGTACTTATCAACCGTTAGGTCGTTGAGATCACTCCAGACTAGACCTCGGTCCGTCTTCAAGCAGAAGAGCGTTCCGCCGCTTATGCCCGGCTTATTAATGGCTTCATTCTCCAGGGTGCAGTTCGCGCCAATTTGTGTTCCAAGTATGACTTCAGCCAGGACTGGTACCTCCTTTTTTGTGTTGTTGTAATCGGCTTGGCTGAAGACAATCATTGAGAACGTTGCGATAAGAACTAGGTTGGAAACTAATAAAGGCAGGTACCAAAAATTTCTCTTATTGGTTTTAAAGTGATTCCCAACGACGAAAGATCCGAATACTAAGACTATGAAAAGTAGCAATCCAATGGATCTATGGCCGTCCCAGGTCGGAATTGGATAAAAGTGCTTTTCGCCAACTGAATCACGCTGATACGAGATCAGTATTGCTATCGTCCAAGCCCGGAGAACCCACCAAACTGGCTTTACTTGATCAAAGGAATTGAGGAGACGGGTGCCGGTTGATGAACGGGAAACACTGCTCCTAAGTCGTGCATTGAATGACATCATCACATCCGTCATTGACTGACCGAGGGCGCGAAGAATGAAAATCCCGATGAGAAATGCGTACAGGAACAGTACCGAGAAACCAAAAATCGGAAGCCTATGCAAAGTGTTATAGACAAAATTGGAAATGGTAGGCCAAGTGCGAAATGGAACTGCGAGGGCAATCATCACCAACACAGCCGCATACAGAATATTCTTGCTACGACCCTGCCCGGCCTTCGGAAGTTGAGACGTGTAGCCGGCAGCCTCTAGCCACTCGTTCGCGAATAGCGCGGGGTCTCCTAGGGCTTCAATCGGACTGAATTCAGCGTCACCCGCTTCAAGCCGCTTGGCTTGGAGAACTTCACGGATCTCATTAAGGATGTCGGCGCGCTCATCATCTCGGACAACATTCAGACTTAGTTCAACCTGCAAAAGATAATTGTCAATTTGGTTTTCGTGATTACGCGAAATGCTCATCTCAGCCTTCCTTAGTTCTTGCGATTCGAACGACGGCCTTCATAGCGCCCACAAATTGATCCCATTCGCCAAGCCCATTAAGCAAAGACTTACTTCCAGCATTAGTCAGTTTGTAATACTTGCGGTGAGGGCCATCCTCAGACGCCACCACGTAGCATGAAAGTAACCCGGACGAATAAAGTCGACGAAGGGTTCCGTAGACTGAAGCTTCAGCCACATCAGTAAGACCGAGCTCGCGCAAACGTCTGACCAACTCATAGCCGTAGCAATCTTCTTCACTGACAACGCAGAGAACCGCTACATCCAACACGCCCTTAAGGACTTGTGAACTATCCATTCATCCCGCTTCTCATGGTACTGTGGAATACATAGTAGTTAGTGACGGATTCGTCGTCAATGCCGTTTCCCGGCGATGACAAGAAGGGGCTGAAAATATGTTCGTAAGCAATATTGGGTTTTCATGGATCTTCATTCTGGTTTTCGTTCTCTATCTTCTAATCTGCATCAAGTTCTTGGCTTGGTGCGCAAAAACTGCTCGTAAGGTAGAACGTTCACCGGTAGGTTTTGCGTGGCTTGGTTTTTTTGCGCCTGTAGTCGCCTGGGCTATTTTGCTGACGTTGAACAAGGACTCAAAGTACGCGGTCAAGATATGACGACGTCGATTGCAGAGTTGGCCATATCCACCCGAGGTCTTCGCAAGACCTATCGCAATCGCAAGGGAATTCATGTCGCTGTGGCGGGACTAGATCTTGATGTTCCAATCGGCGGAGTGCATGGATTCTTGGGTCCGAATGGATCGGGCAAGACGACGTCGATTCGAATGCTACTCGGGTTGATTCGCGCGGACGCGGGCACCATGAGCATTTTCGGTCACGAAGTTCCCGACCAACTACCCGAGGTGGTTGGTCGGATTGGCGCCATCATCGAGTCGCCCAAGTTTTTCCCCTCCTTTAGCGGTCGTAAGAATCTTCAATTGCTCGCCGAGGCCATTGGTCGCCCACGTGGAATTGTTGATCAAGTTTTGGAGCAGACCAGTCTGGGTGAGCGAGGCAAAGACAAGTACCGGACTTACTCCTTAGGTATGAAGCAGCGGCTGGCCATTGCCGCCACACTTTTGAAGGAACCCGATCTGCTCATGTTTGACGAACCAACTAATGGATTAGACCCAGCGGGTATCCGGGAAATTCGAAACACGATGCGCTCGCTGAGCGAACAGGGGAAAACTGTTCTGGTCAGTAGCCACATCCTCAGCGAGGTCGATCATGTGGCTGACACGGTTTCGATCATCGGTCACGGCAGACTTTTGGCGTCGGGGCGAGTGGCAGATGTGATTGGGCATCAGATCGCGACATCCGTGCGAGTTGGAGTTGCCGATCTCGTTGCGGCGCAACGCATTCTCATTGATGGCGGACTCCTTGTCCGTGAAGATGGAGGATTGCTAGTGATTGACGGAATTGCCGATGGAGCAGAGATCACCAAGCGTCTGGCTGCTCATGATCTTTTCGTACATGAGTTAATACCCGTGCGTGCAGATCTTGAGTCGGTATTTTTGCAATTGACTGCCGATGAAGGACTCGAGTCATCGGGCGATGCCAAATGATGAGGTTAGTTAAGGTTGAACTGCGGCGCCTGTTCTCACGTCGGCTCACATTGATTGCTCTGCTTGGCGCCCTGGCCTTTACTGGGTTGATGCTGTTTGACGCATATCAACAAGCCAAACCTCTGAGTAGCCAACAGTTGGCATTCCAAAAGACCCAATTCGACCAGGCACATCAGTCATGGGAGGCCAACGGCGTACAGCAATACAAGGAATGTCTGAAACAGCAGGCCATTGTCCAGAAGAGCGACCCCAAAGCCAACTACCGATGCAACGAAATGGAACCCAAGTGGGTGAACTGGGGTAAGCCGAAAGTGAAGTTCGCTGACTTAATGCACTCGGTCTTGCTCAACTGGTCCTATCTCATCGCGTTTATTGGCTACCTGATTGGCGCAGGTTTTGTGGCCGCTGAATTCAGTAGCGGCTCAATAGGTAACTGGCTGACATTTGAGCCACGGCGGATGCGGGTCTATGCGAGCAAATTGGTAGCCGCCGGAGTGGGATTGATTCCGGCGACAGCGGCATTGATTGGGCTGCTGTTCGGTGGGGTATGGCTGATTACTTCGAATTACGGCTCCGCCGCTGGCACAACCGCCAAAATGTGGAGTGATCTCGGGTTCATGACTGGTCGCTCAATCACACTGGCAGTGGTTGCGGCTGCAGTCGGGGCGGCCATGGGCACGCTGCTGCGCCACACTGCCGCGGTAATCGGCATTGCTATGGGTTATCTGGTGCTGGTTGAAGCAATCTTCAGCCATTCGCTGCAAAATATGCAGCTTTGGTTGCTGCGGATCAACATGGAGGGATGGTTGCAGCACGGCACTAAGTACTTTCTAACGACCTGCAAAACCGACAGCCAGGGCAATTACCGTTGCGACGGTGTCGAGAAACTCTTAGCGTTCGGTCACAGTGCGACGTACTTGGGATTATTAGTCGTGCTTGTCGTTGCTCTTTCTGCGATGGTGTTCCGCCGTCGGGACGTCAATTAAATGGAACCGATTGGCGATTAATTGCGAGAGAACAAGTACAGGAAAATTCGGTCTTGCCTTCCATTTATGAATCAGGTCGATGTTTACAACATGGGGGTGTATTAACGATTAGTGGGGCTCTCGAGTTATGTTGAATGACCTTCTGCGGGTCAGACCATACATAGCAAGATGCGGGTCGCGAATAGGTGTTCGGACCGCCATATTAGCGATACCAATTCTGGAACAAGGTCTAAACAAAGGATTCAGCAGCAATGCATATAAAAAGCGAGCCTTCAATTTTGTATTTTGGAACGCCTGTTGTTCTCATTAGCACTCTCAACGAAGATGGCACTTCCAATCTTGCGCCCATGTCATCGGCGTTTTGGCTTGGTTGGCGTTGCATACTGGGCTTGTCAGTTAAATCGAAAACTACACAGAACATGATTCGCACGGGTGAGTGTGTCCTTAACCTGCCATCCGTGGAAGAAGTTGCTGCTGTTAATCGCCTCGCGAGAACGACAGGTTCCAACCCTGTTCCTGAATCTAAAGTGCTCAAGGGGTACCGACATGAATCTGACAAGTTCGGGATTGCCGGATTATCGTCAATGGCATCGAAAACGGTCTCCGCCCCGCGAGTACAAGAATGCCCTGTGCAACTTGAAGCAGTCGTTGAAGCTGCACACGGGATCGCCGAAGATGACGAGAGGCAACGCGGAAATCTCGCATGCATTGCGGTGCGTATCCAACGCGTGCATATTGAAGAGTCGATATTGATGCCCGGAGAACCCAACCGGATCGATCCGGACAAGTGGCGCCCACTCATCATGAGTTTTCAAGAGTTCTATGGGCTAGGCCACCAGTTGCAATCTTCAACATTGGGGCAAATCCCAGAATCCTTATACCGAAGCCCGGACGTTGACCGAGCGCGTAGTGTGAAAGAATAATTTATGGCGCAGAATGTTTCGAGTATTCACAATTCAGACTATGAGCGCATAGCCGAAGCAATTTCATTCATTACCAGGCGAGTAAATGATCAACCAACGTTAGGAGAAATAGCAGGACATTTGCACCTAAGTCCACATCACTTCCAGCGTCTATTCTGTCGCTGGGCTGGGGTGACGCCGAAAAGATTCTTACAAGTCCTCACTTTGGAACGGGCCAAGCAATTGCTAAGCGAGTCGAAATCTATCCTCGAAGTTTCAGACTCCCTAGGGTTGAGCAGCGGTTCGCGCTTATATGACCACTTCGTTCATCTGGAAGCTGTCACGCCGGGAGAATACAAAATGGGAGGCGCGGGCTTAACTATTGAATATGCGGTACACGACACCCCTTTTGGGGAGGCGTTTATTGCCACGACTCCCAGAGGGATCTGCAGTTTTGCATTTCTGGAGAACGCACAAGAAATTGATGAGCATTTGGCTGACCTGCAGAAAAAATGGCCTTATGCGATTTTGCATCAAAACCAACGATCTACGCTCAGGGTGATTAAGGCAATGTTTGCAGGAGATGGGACATTAAGTAGCCCAATATCTTTGTATGTTTCTGGTACCAATTTTCAGATCAACGTGTGGAAAGCCTTGTTGCAAATACCTCCAGCAGCGGTGGTGAGTTACTCCCAAGTGGCGAGCGCAATCGGTTATCCGAATTCGGCAAGAGCTGTGGGGCAGGCGGTCGGGAATAACCCTGTTGCATTTCTTATCCCGTGTCATCGCGTTATTCAGCAGAGTGGCGGCCTAGGTGGGTACCACTGGGGCACGACACGAAAGCAAGTAATCCATGCATGGGAGTCTGCAAGGCGTGAATAGCCTTCACTTAGGGGTTGCATTAATGACTGGTGGGGTTGCCCGCTTGAGTCACGCTGTCTTCTCCATGCACGATCCACGTTCTCATGTTTGAAGGATTATTCGGTAATCACGGTGCCTTGGTGGAAGCGCAACAGCCACTGATCGCCATCGCTTCGAATCCAAACGGAACTCCGGAGGCAAACACACCCGGCACTGTCAGTTTTGAAAGTCAGCAAAATGACATTGGGTGCTAGGGGCACCGCCAGAAAATCGGTTGCCGTGATCTCATGAGGTGTTCGCTCGGAAGTTAAGGCGTCGATGATTGACTCGGAATTCCACATGCGGCCAGATGCGCCGAACTCAACGAACTCTGGGTGGAGTAGCGCACGCAGAAGGTCAGGCCGGCGTCGTACTTCTAGGTCGATGAGTTGGCGTTCTCTACTGATAGCCTCAGCGCACGCCTCTTCAGCACTCATGAAATCAAGGCTAACGGAGATCGCTATGTTTATTCATCGTCAAGTGGTTCCGAAACACCACCTTGAATTGGTCGCCTCACCACGAGCGATCCTCGAGGGGTTGTATTAACGATTGGTGGGATTGACGGCAGAAGTGGGGAGCGGCGGTTGAGAGGTCAATCGACCTAAACTGGCCTCGTGGAACATTATGGCGTCTATAGAATTTGGCGGCAGCGTGGGTTAGTTGTTTCCATTCGAAAAGGACGTGGTCCATACCTTGGCATGCTCGATCTACCTGGTGGCTCGCCACAACCTGGTGAGAGCGCCATAGAGACGTTGGAACGAGAGTTACGCGAGGAATGTGGAGTGAATAACGTTACGGCCTCCTCATGGCACGCTTTCGATTTCCAAGTTGAAAGGTCCAGTGCGGGAGAGCCAATCAAGTTCCATCACCGAGGCCTTATCGCCCTAGTGACAGTACAAGACGAAGTTCGTTTTATAGAAGGCATCGAAGATGTAAAGGGTGTCGAACTCGTTGACCCAATACAACACGCAGTTGAGGAGTTCACTCCCGCTTTCACGTATGCCCTTGCTCTTCTCGATTCTGAGGCTGACACGCGAGGATATTGACGCAAGTATTTAGGTGTTGCATTAATGACTGGTGGGGTTCACCGCCCGTGTACTCGGCTAGGTGAGATTCCCATTCTCTAGTTCCAGGAAAGTCCCATTGCGCAAGGCGTCCAAGGCTACAAATAGCCTGCGAGCCTTGAAATCTTGAACACGGGCCAATACGGCCTCACGATCACACCATTGCCAAGAGCGAAGCTCTCCTGAGGGAAGAATGATGCGAGATGAGTCCACGGGGCCGGTTGCGTATACAAACATGAGTCCATCGCCTGCGGCGGATCCTTGGTTTACCCAATCGACTACAAGAAGTCGCCCTATTTCAATATCAAATCCCAGTTCTTCGCGGCATTCTCTTCTGGCGGCTTCTCGTGGGGATTCTGCAAGTTCAACTATGCCACCTGGGATTTCCCACGCATCTTTGTAAGTGGGCTCAACTAAAAGTAAGCGCCAATCCTCGTCGACAATGACTACGCCTCCGCCGACGCGCTTCTTTGGTAGTTCACGAAAATTCTCAGTCATTGGCAGAGTGTAGCTATGGCCTGAACAACATCAATGGGGTTTCATTAATGACTTGTGGGGTTACCCAGCAAGGTTCAATTCGGCACGATACTACGCGCTGCGAAAAGTAGGTACGTACCACCGTCTACCGCTCCGGGTTCCGCGCAAGCCACAACCTCATGCTCGAGGAATCGTCGCCACCGATCAGGATCCGACTCCAAAGAAGCAAGTACTTCTGGCTTATCAAGAGATGCCCAGTTACTTGCACTCATTGCTAGCACTTCGCCTCCGCAACGTTGAACAAGATTCTGGATATCTGATGCACGGAACATTTGGCAGACATGCCCACCTCCGATGCGCCGCAGATCCCCGGTGCGCAATATTGCATCGTTGGCGTCGTCTCCAAATGTTTCTGCAACAGTAATCACATCCTCTAAGAGATGTCTCCATGTTCCAAGCAGTGACATAACAGACGCAACGACGACTCCGCCTGGGCGCACAATGCGAAATAGCCCTCTCATAGCCTCATCGATATTCTCAAAGGCATAAGACAAAGGCCCTCCATAGGCCACAACTGCATCGAATTCACCATCTGCGTACTTGGATGTATCGCACACGTCGAGAACCTCCCAGGACTCCACGGAGGTCGAGCTCGCGAGTCGTGTCCGATTGAGATCAAGTTGGACGGGCGAAAAATCGGTGACCGCAACCCTCGCGCCTAAGTCAATTAATTCCATCGTGAATCGACCTGGTCCAGCACCAATCTCCAAGACTCGGTCACCATGACTGATGAAACGAGTTAGAAATTGACGATGCACCTCCAAGCTGACGCGTCCATTGATGTCCTTTTCAAGCCGTTCCCACTCCGCATGTCCAAAGACATCGTAGTAAGAGCGCATTTTTTGACGATCATCCTGGGTCATGAATCTCATTCTGCCAGTACTGTGCCACTTGCCGACGACCTAATTGTCGAGGCTCGAAGGGAGCATCTTTTTGTAGCAAGGCGCGCATGCACGGGTCTCTTACTGTCGGTGTAAACTCATTGTCGGTTAAGCCTTAAAAGAGAGAAACGATGAAAACTCACTCTAAGGATTCACGGAGCGAACAAACTCGAAAAACGGTGGCCTCCGCGTCACTGGCTGTACTTCTTTTTGCGTCACTAAGTGTCACTTCATCATCTGCAACAACCCCTGAGCCAAGCACCGTCGTCACTTTTGCGGGCTTGCCGGTAGTGCAGGCGGATGGCATTCCTATTGTTGCGGGACACAAATGGAAAATGACATCCAATTCAAATAAGACCCTTGTGAACTGCCTGAAAGTCCACGACATCGTGGGCGGATTTCAAGTGCGAACACAGCAGTATGCAAATGACTTGCCGAAGTCCTACGCGTTTATTTCTTACGTCGAAAAATTGACAGCCAAACCCACCAAAGTGGCCGATGCTCTACAGAGGTGCTTGAATGCCGTGAAGAGTCCGAGGCAAGTGGGCGGCCTGGGCCCAGAAGGCTATGCAAATGTCGGAATCAATAACGGGATTAAATCTTATGCATTTGCAAATGTGTATCAGGGTCTGATGTTCATCACATATTGGGCGCAACCAGGTGCTCCAGATCAAGACCAGTCTCCCGCAGTAGTGATGGTGGCGAGAGTCTTAGCAGTGAATCAGCTCGCGGCCAAGGGAATAACAAATCCCTACGCAGTCAAGTGCGCTATACCGAGATCTGGCAAGACGACTCCGCTGCCCAATGAAGTGAGGGCAATGATCATGAAGTCATTCGCCAAATTGGCTCCCATTGTTATTAACAAGAAGCAAGTCTGGCCCGTAGATGTTCGCGAGCAGTCATCGACCCCACACATTTGCCTCTGGCCGTGGGGATTCCCGGAGGCGTGGTCGGGCCCAGTACCACCGAATGCAACTCGTGCTCTTGAGGTAACCGTGAAGCACGCGCCTGACTCGGTATCAGGACACCCCTACAGTTATCTCACTTTTGCATTTATCTCTGGGATTGGCTGGAAGCAAGTCAGCTCCAGCAGTTCACCTTGACCCGTAACGGATTTTGAATGAAATGGCGACTAATCCGTCTTCACTCCCGATTCCCGTCATTGCGAACTACAGCTTCATTATTGACGTTGGCGGCGAAAAACTCCGGAGGCTCAGTTACCGCGTGGCCACTTCATTCATTGCGCCCGCATAGCCGACTTGCTTGACTCGGCACCTTCTCTCTACTAACCCTAAAGTGGCATACTCCTCGGCATGAATACGGCCTTCGCTGCAATTGGCTCGATTCTCATTTTCTTCGGCGCCGCATTTCACGTCTACGTCTTCACCCTTGAGAGCGTCACATGGCGCACACCGAAAACGTGGAAGACTTTCGGACTCCCTAATCAGGAGCACGCGAACATCATTGCGCCCATGGCATTCAATCAGGGCTTCTACAACTTGTTTCTAGGTTTGGGCGCAGGAGTCGGACTCGCACTGCTCGGCGTTAACTCGACCATCGCGCACACCCTCATATTCTTCTCCTCGCTCTCCATGGTCGGTGCGGGCATGGTTCTGTTTTTCAGCGTCAAAACGTCACGACGCGCAGCAATTATTCAGGCGGGCCCACCGTTCCTAGGAGTCTTGCTCTTGCTCCTTGGATTCTCTTTATAGAGTCGAGGAAGGCGTAGGTGTTGGCGTCGGGGCCGGGATGATCACTTGTTGAGGTTGCACATCAAACCACGCAGAGGGAAGTTTCACCTTGCTTGCAAATGCTCCCCCGGTGAGTTTCACAGTTTTGCCACTACTCGACGTCGCGGTGATGGTTGCCACCCTTGCACTTGAGTCCTTGCCATTGACGAAGAGCGTTGCTACATCAGTTAGGCCAAAGGCAGAAGCAACAACCTTTTGTGAAACCGAGCGCACCCATGAGGCATATTTCGGATTTAGTTTCGGATCCAGACTCCATCGATCAGGGACGCCGATTGCATATGGAACGACAGTGCCCCACACATTTTGCGCGGACTCGCTGAATCCCCCAGATGAAGAGGAGAAGTATGCACTGATCGGTATCCCGTTGAATAAGACTGCAAGTCCCGTTGAGTCATCTGTCGCTGTCGCATTAACGGCGGCCTTCCATAATTGCCCGTACTTTGCCTCTGTCTCTTTGGCGTAGCCAACAAAAGCTTGATCTTGAGAAAGTGCATAGATGTTGCAGTCGCACGCCGTCCGGATCGTTAAGCCTTTATTCAATGCATACGTCCGCGAAGCGATTGCCTGCGCTTGCAATGCGGCGCTGGGCCATGATGAGGGCATCTCGCCAATCCCCCATAGATACTCGTCATGGAGTCGCACAGTGTTTGTAACTTCAAGCCTGTAACCAAGGACTGGCGCCTTCACCAGTTTCACCTGGATCTGACCGTAACGATAGGCAGTGCTGTTGCCAACCGCGGTGACCGAGACAATCGCGGGATCACCCGCCAAGTAGCGAGTTCCAGTCCATCGAATTGTCCAACTCTTTCCACTGGGCAACGGAGTGACTTGTCCATCCATCGAAGCCACACTCGGAAATGCAAGGTCGCCCAAAACTGTGAAACTCACATTTGACTTGGGCTGCACAGTCAGAATTGGAAGCGCAGTCGCGGTGTCCATGACATTTCCTGCCAAGATCTGGATCTGCCCGACTTTTGAAATCGCCTTCATCGAGAATGCGCTGAGGGTGTGGCCGATGTTGACGCGCATCATCTGGTTATCCTGCATTGGCTCCACTGTGGTGTACGAGTAGTAATAACGCAGAATGTCGATCGCACTCTTGCCCTCACGTGCCTGTCCCAGCGCGCCAAACTGACTCAATCCAACGCCGTGGCCGTAGCCGGCACCTTGGAATGTGAAAGACGAAGGTACTTGAGTAGCCGCCGAAGCGAACAGCGAAGGTGAAAGCCAGATGACAAGGGTGAGTGCGAGAAGGCGGCTAGATATCCTCATTGACGGCAGCGCTCTTTCCGACATGCAGGAACTTCTCGTAGGCGTCAACCACGGCATCTGGTTCGCCGCGTTGAATAAGTTTCCCCTTATGTAACCACGCAACTTCATTACATACGTCTCGGATCGTGCCCAAACCATGACTGACCATAATCAATGCACGTGCATCGCCGCGAAGTTCCTTGATCTTGTTCAAGCTCTTCTCTTTGAAGTGGGCATCGCCCGTGCTGAGTGCCTCATCAATAATCAAAATGTCAGGGCGAACCGTGACTGCGACTGAAAAGCCCAAGCGGGCGAACATTCCACTCGAATACGTACGCATCGGTGCTTCAATGGCATCGCCTAACTCGGCAAAATCAGCGATCTCCTCAAAGTGGTCAGCAATTTCCTTGCGGGTCATTCCCCCGGCTAAGCCGCCAAGCAAGACGTTCTCGCGACCTGACAGAGACGGATTGAATCCAACGCCCAATGCGAGAAGAGTGCTCACTCTGCCGTAAACCTCGATCCTGCCTTGTGATGGAGGCAAGATTCCAGAGATAACACGCATCATTGTGGATTTACCGGCGCCATTGGCTCCGACTATTCCCAGAACGCTTCCATAGGGAACGTCGAGGTTGACGTCATCAAGGGCGCGAACAATTCGTGTGTGTTTGGTGCCACGACCCAGAGTGCGCACTCGATCTTTGAGAGTCGAGCGCTTATCGATGGTCGTCGTGTACGTAAGACCAAGGTGTTGGACGGAGACTGCAATCTCTCCGGCCTTAGGGGAAGTATCAGACACGGACTGCAAAATCGCGCTCCCTTGTTAGGAAGAAGTAAGTTCCAATTGCCAGCGTTCCCAATGCCCAGGCAGAACCTTGTAGGAGGCTCTCAAGATGAGGAACCTTGTTGTGAACGATGGCGCGCGACCAAGCATCCATGATCGGGAACAGAGGGTTCACGATTTCAAATGTTTTCAGATTCGGCTTCAAGGCGGTTACTTCATAAAGAATCGGCGACAAGTAGAGCCAAGTCCTTGAGAAATAGGGCAAGAAGCTACCAATGTCTCGGAAATACACATTCGCGCAGGAAATCAGGATCGACAGGCCAAGTGCGAATACACCCGTAATGACAGCAACTGGAATTGCCCAGAGCATGTTCCATCCCCAGGAAAGACCCATGAGCCCTCGAATGAAGAAGAAAACAACCATTGTTGGCAAAAAACGGATGAACGCAACGAGCCAAGCGGACATCGGCAACATCAGCCTTGGAAAGGCGGTGTTGAGAATAAGCTTTCCGCCTTTGACAACGGATCTGGCGCCGCCCGACATTGATTGGTTCACAAAATAAAAAAGGAACAAGCACGCAGTTAGGTGCGCATATCGCATCTTGTCGCTGTTACCAGCGATGATGACGATGAGCAGGAAGTAAACCCCGGATAGCAACAACGGGTTAATGATCAGCCACACCTGGCCGAATACTGTGTCGAAGTGCTTCTCATGTAACTCTGAGCGCGAATATTCTCTAATAAAAGAGCGCCTAGTCCAGAGGGTCCGCCAATAGCGCCCCATGCGAGGCAATCCAGCCCTAAAGGGTTCGTAGACCTCAACGGGGGCAGTTTTGTTCACTGCGAAAGGCTACCGTAACCCCTCACTCTTCTGGCACGAGCGAGCGTGGCGACGTCAGGTAACCAGCGCCCCAGGAAATATGCATTGTCAGCAAAATCCAAGGCAAACGCACGTACTCGCCGATATTTCTGCCAATTGAGAGCGATGCCACAATGAGAAAAGCAATATAAATCAATGCCGGCGCAAACCAGATCGGTGCGAGTACTAAACCGGCGATAATCGATAGAACGGTGCCCAAGAGTGCAAATGGCGGTGCAAGGTAGCGAAGGTTCACGGTTCCTTGGTGCCGTCGTATGACGACGTGACGCCACCGACCGTACTCGAAATATTGTTTTGACAATGCCTTAAAAGTTGGACGCGGCCTGTATGTAACGTGCAGTCTCGGATCGAAATAAACGATGCCGCCTTCTTGTCGCAATCGGTAATTGAGTTCCCAATCCTGCGCCCTCGTAAATCGCTCATCGAATCCACCAACTGTGATGAGAGCACTTCGCAGAAATACGCCGAGGTAGACCGTGTCTACTGGCCCTGCTTTACCGCCAATGTGGAAGCGAGATGCACCGACACCAAACGGGCTGCGCATCGCCTGTGCAACCGCACGTTCGAATTTCGTAACTCCTTCTGCCCCCATAACTCCGCCAACATTTACAGCACCCGTTTGATTCAAGATCTCCACGGCAAGGGAAATGTAATTCTGAGGAATCTCTGCATGTCCATCCACTCTCACAATGACGGGGTATCGAGATTCTTTGATCGCAAGATTGAGCCCCGCTGCTGTGCGTCCGCTGGGATTTGCCACCAACACCACGCGTGGATCTTGAGCCCTGAGCTCTTCAGCGATGATCTGCGTGCGATCCTTCGACGGACCTATCGCTAGAATGACCTCCATTGGCCCCGAATAATCCTGAGAAAGAATCGCGTTCACAGCATGAGCGAGATGAAATTCCTCGTTCAAGACGGGAAGGATTACTGAGGCCCCGCTCTGGAGGTGTGATGTGATCTCAGCATTCTGGGACTTGATTGGCTTCATAACCCCTCCACGCTATCGTGCAAGTACGCTCTCCCTGTGAAATCCACGCCCAGAGTTCGGATAATAACCTCCCTTTCCCTCGGAGTCGTGTTCGTGTCCGCATTTGCTTGGCTTGGGCTCGGACATGTCACTGGATCTCTCAAGCGAATTGACGCATTCGCAGGGCTTAAGACTCGTCCGGAAAAAGCGTCCTCGGCCGTCAATTATCTTCTCGTGGGCTCCGATACCCGAGTCGGATTGACCAAAGCCGAACTCAAAGCATTGCGTGTAGGAAGCGTCGCCTCCGCTGCCGGAAAACGCTCGGACACTATCCTTCTTGTTCACATCAGCAAGGCGCGAGACAAAGCCGTCATTATTTCTTTGCCACGTGACACCCTCGTAACAATCCCTGAGCACACAAGTTCGACGGGCAAGGTCGTCGCGCCATTTAAGGCAAAACTCAACGCTGCATACAACTACGGGGATGCACCGCTGCTCATTCAAGTAATCGAGTCGATGACAAACCTGCGTATCGATCATTACGTGGAGATCAACTTCGCCGGCTTTGCTCACATGGTCGACTCCCTTGGTGGCATTCAGGTCTGCACAAAAACAGATATCAACGACCCTAAGAGCCACCTAGTCCTTGCGGCTGGCGTCCATACCCTTGATGGAATCCAAGCACTCAAATATGTGCGCACCCGCGATTTCGACGGAATGGGCGATCTAGGCCGCATGCAACGCCAACAGCAGTTCATGAGTTCGGTTCTCCGAAAGGCGACAAGCACCGGGGTGCTTCTCAACCCGATCAAGATGCTGAATTTCCTCAACGCGGCAATGGCAACTGTTAAGACGGACTCCGCTCTCAATAGCGACGACCTCATAACACTGGCAAAGCAGATGCGAACTCTTTCAACGAGCAAAGTGCGGACACTGACCGTTCCGCTTTCAAATGTGAATTACGTTGTTCCTCAGGTGGGATCCACCGTTCTTTGGGATCCGGTATTGGCCCCACAGCTTTGGCAGCGCCTCCGTGAAGATCTACCGGTCGTCGATGTTGTGATTCCTTCGCCCTCGGCCAGTTCCTCAACCACAACAACGACAAAGCCGAGCGCAAAAGCAAGCGCAAGTGCCTCAGCGAGCCCCACAATCATCGATAAATTCAAGACGCGCACTGCAAGCGAGAACCCCTGCGGCGCGCTGAAGTATTAGTAATTTCTAACTTAGGATGGGTGAATGAAACCAGTTTTATCAGTTATCGGTACGGGTTATCTGGGTACCACCTTTGCTGCATGTATGTCATCTCTAGGATTCACCGTTGTCGGTATCGATACAGATCCTGAAAAAGTTGAGCGACTGTCTGCCGGTGATCTTCCCTTTTATGAACCTGGGCTCGAAGAGATTGTGAAGACGGAATTAGCTGGCGGCCGTCTAACTTTCACGACTGATTTCTCAAAGGCAAAGGAAGCGGACGTACATTTTATCTGCGTCGGTACACCACAGAAGGATGATGGGCTAGCGGCAGACCTGACTTACATTTATGGAGCTGTCGCCGGAATAACGCCATATTTGAAATCCGGTTCTCTTGTAGTTGGAAAATCAACGGTACCTGTGGGCACCGCAGAGGCCTTGCGCGCACAACTGGCCATCACTGCTCCCCAGGCGGATATCGCATGGAACCCCGAATTCACTCGCGAAGGATTTGCCGTGGAAGACTCTTTGCGCCCTGATCGGATCGTCGTTGGCGTGACCAATGATCGTGCTGAAGAGATCCTTCGTGAGGTGTATGCCCCACTTCTTGAAATCGGAACTCCGTGGATTCGCGCAGACCTCCCCACCACAGAACTCGTCAAGATGGCTGCCAACTCATTCCTAGCAACAAAGATCTCCTTTATTAATGCAATGGCGGAGGTATGCGAAGCTGCTGGTGGAGACGTGACGGTTCTTGCACGTGCAATCGGATACGACCCGCGAATAGGCAATAAGTTCTTGAAAGCTGGTATCGGCTTTGGGGGCGGATGTATACCTAAGGACATTCGCGCGTTTATTGCTCGTGCGGAAGAACTCGGCGCCACGCAGGCACTTGAGTTCTTAAGGGATATCGATTCGATCAACTTGCGAGCGCGTCAACGAGTGATCGATGTGGTGCGTGCAACTCTTTCGGAAGACCTGACTGGGTTTAAGGTGGCCGTCCTGGGCGCGGCATACAAGCCAGACAGTGACGATGTCCGCGATTCTCCGGCTCTGGATATTGCGGCACAAATACATGCGGCTGGCGCTTCGGTTTCCGTCCACGATCCAAAGGCAATAGAGAATGCAAGGAAACGGTTCCCTTCAATCAACTACGCCACGTCGGTTCAAGAATGCGTTTCTGGATCAGACTTGATACTCCACCTGACTGAATGGCGTGAGTATCGGGATTTGAAGCCAGAAGAACTCCTACCCCTCGTAAAAAGTCCACGCATAATTGATGGAAGAAACGCGCTTGATCGCGATCGCTGGGTGGCAGCGGGGTGGAAATTCCACGCCTTAGGGCGGGCGAACGCATGAGCGACGACATCGACCAAGTTCTAGCCCTCAAAACATGGGCTGTCGTAGGGCTCAGCAACAACGAATTTAGAGCGGCCTACAGCGTTGCCGAATTACTGAAGGAGAAGGGGCATCGCATTGTCCCTGTGCATCCGAAAGCAGAAGAAGTCCATGGTGAAAAAGGCTATGCCTCGCTTAAAGAGATCCCGTTTCCAATTGACGTCGTAGATGTATTCGTTAACTCCTCCCTCGCAGGAGCAGTCGTCGATGAAGCTATTGAGATCGGTGCAAAAGCGGTTTGGCTACAACTCAATGTGATCGACGAGGACGCCGTCGCAAGAGCCAGGAAGGCTGGTCTGCTTGCAGTGATGAACCGCTGTCCTGCAATCGAATACGGGAAACGAAGTCGAAAGACGGAGAGTTAGAAGCCCGTCTTCTGACTGCGGCGCGCCTTGAGGTTTTCGCCCTTTGCCTTGGCCTCGTCGTGCATCTTCGTCATTGCCTCTTCAACCTTCTTCAAGATTGCAGAATCTCCTACGCCCAAGATTCTCGTGGCTAGGATTCCTT
>CAYXIS010000004.1:0-38738 GCA_964465545.1 uncultured Bifidobacterium sp.
GGACCACATATGCCCGGTCGAGATGGGCTCGCCCTCCCCCGAGATCGTCTGCATCCACGCTTATGCGAAGAATCATCGCATTGTTGATCACCGGCATCGCCGCTATGGCCAGGATCAGGGCAATCAAACCCGATCGATCATCAAAGGCGGCCCAGATAGATAATGCCACCGAAGCCAACAGGAAGAATAGGAATGCAAGTAGCCAGAAGGGAGGCCGCAAAGTCTCCTTGTAGGAGACCTTGTTTTCTTTTGAAGGTGACACAGGACTGAAGATATCGGAATTTCAAGTAACCTTGAGCATATGAGCAGGGTCGCCAGCACTATCCCACCAGAGGGCGCGCAAATTCCGCCTCGGCACCCCAAGGCGCCTGAGATCGGATCCAAGATCCCCTCGCATTTCGGTCACTGCTTCGGCTGCGGCGATCTCCATCCGACGGGGCTGCATCTAGTCGCTCACGCGGGGGAGGCAGCAAATCTCACCGCCGAATTTACCGTTACAGAGAATCACCAAGGTGCACCTGGACTTGCCCACGGCGGTCTGCTCTCTTTGGCATTTGATGAAGCCCTTGGAAAATTGATGTGGCTCATCCGCTCGCCAGCAGTTACTGCCAGGCTTGAGACGGATTTCCTCTTACCCGTTCCTATCGGCTCGAAGCTTCACATCACTGCCGAAATTACCGGCCAGGTCAATCGAAAAGTCTATTGCAGGGCAGAGGGCCGCCTTGATTCCGTTGATGGACCAGTGGCCGTGAAAGCCTCTGCACTCTACGTGATTGTTTCCATGAACCATTTCATGACGAACGCACCCAAAGAATATTTGGCGTATGTGTCCGAGCATCCAGAGTTGCTGGCCTTTGTCGATCCCGATTTCGAAATCAATCCGTGACGATCGCCGTATTGATCAAGAGGTTGGATGATGGAGTACCACTTCCTACGTATGCAAAGGGCGGAGACGCGGGCGCCGATCTTGTAACGCGCATCGATGTCAGTCTTGCGCCCGGGGAGCGAAAGCTGGTTCCGACGGGAATTGCGATCGCATTGCCCGATGGATACGCCGCATTTGTTCACCCGAGATCGGGCCTGGCAATCAAATACGGAGTTTCAATGGTTAACGCACCAGGAACAGTTGATGCCGGCTATCGTGGCGAACTTCAAGTAATTCTAATCAATCATGATCCGCATGCGACGGTGGCGTTTACTCGTGGCGATCGAATCGCGCAGTTGGTTATCCAAAAAGTAGAGCGTGCGGAGTTTATCGAAGTATTAGATTTGCCGGGCTCTGGCCGAGGCACTGATGGTTTTGGATCGACGGGGAGATCATGATGGAGAGCGACAAGAGCAAGATAATCAACGCATTGGGCGGAAAGAGAGGTCTGCTCGATTCGGGCTTGCCGTCGTTAGTCTTTCTGATCGCCTACAACATCGGTCATGGGCTGAAGGACGCCGTCATTGCGGCGATGATCACTTCGGCATTCTTGACTCTTATCCGTTTGATACGACGCGACACCTTGCAGCATGTGCTTTCCGGTTTTGTGGGAGTCGCCTTCTGCGCGTTGCTTGCGCGAAAGACGGGGCACGCGGTCGACTTCTATCTCCCAGGACTCATCATCAACGTGGTGTACGGATCCGCCTACGCGATCTTCAACATCATCGGCCTGCCCATTCTCGGTCTGCTGCTTGGACCGATCTTGGGAGAGAACTTGGCTTGGCGGAAAGTGCCGGAGCGAAAGCGCGCATATATTCGTGCGGGTTGGCTTTGGGTCGCGCTCTTTCTCTCACGTTTGATTGTGCAATATCCGTTGTACCGGTCTGGAAATATCAACGCGCTCGGCACAGCCCGTCTGGTGATGGGGTATCCGCTTTTCCTCTTGGCAGCTTGGGGATCGTGGGTGGTCCTACGTGCAGTGCCAAGCGTCAAACCCGAACAAGCGTGAAATTTCCGCCGCAGCACGGGGCGTGGGCATTTCTTATTGTGCCCGCAATAATTGTTTCGTTCCTCGGCGCGGGCAACGGCATTGGATTGATCTTCCTTCTGACTTGGGTGAGTGGGTATCCGGTTTCGTATTTTCTAGGCCGTGCCTTGATCATGCGAATTCGTCGGGGCTCATGGACGGCGAAGGCAAGGACCGAACTTAGGTCGGCGATTCCGTGGATCGTCATTACTTTTCTCGGCACCTCATTGTTGATGGCTCTTCGGCCGTGGGTGTCTCTATATGGCATCTTCGTCCTCGCTATCTGGTCGGTAAGCGTGTATTTGTCATGGATTGGACGCGAGCGCGGGATCACCAACGATCTGCTCCTAGTAGGCCTCGCCTCAATGGAACCAGTGTTGATGTATCAAGTTGCAAAGAATCATTCATCACTAAATGGCATTCCGCAGGGAATTTGGACTGCCGCCGTGATGGCGATGCTCTTCTTTGCTGGATCCGTAGTCCATGTGAAGTCTCTAATCAGGGAAGTGAAGAACCGGAATTGGCACACCGGCAGCGTTGTTTATCACCTTGTAGTACTTGCCGTACTTCTCGCTGTGGCCCGACCTTGGTATCTGGCGGTTCCATTCTCCTTGGCACTCGTACGTACGATATTGGTGAAGCCAGGACTTCGCCCTGGAACCCTTGGTGTTGTCGAGTTGGGTGTGTCAATCGCGCTTATTACATGCACCGTGATTGCGTTTGCCTAATCACTAAAACGATTCGTCAAAGGAAATCGATCCCGTTACTCCGACTTGATAGGCCGAAACTCGGCGCTCGAAGAAATTAGAGAGCTCTTGAACATCTTGCAGTTCCATAAATGCAAATGGATTCTTTGTTCCGAAGATGGCTTCCAACCCAAGCTGCGTCATTCGCTGATCCGCGACGAATTCTAGATAATTGCGCATTTCAATTGTGGTCATTCCCGAGACTCCACCGCCAAGTAGATCCTGCGCGAAGTGATACTCGGCATTAACGGCTTCGAGCATCATGGCCTTGATCTCTGCTGCCAGGTTGGCGTCAAAAAGCGCCGGATCCTCATGCCGGACGGTATCTATGACATCGAACGCAAATGCCATGTGCATTGATTCATCGCGAAATACCCAATTTGTCCCGGAGGCCAATCCATTGAGGAGACCCCGTGACCGTAAAAAATAGACGTAAGCGAAGGCTCCGTAGAAGAAGAGTCCCTCCACGCATGCAGCAAAACAGATGAGATTGAGGAGGAAGGTTCGCCTATCCGAGGGGGTCTTGAGCGGACCCATTTTGTCTAGTGCTCCGATCCATTTGTAGCAGAACTTCGCTTTCGCGCGGATAGATGGGATGTTCTCAACCGCGGCAAATGCCTGGTGGCGTGCGTCTGGATCGGGAAGGTACGTGTCGAGGAGAGTCAGATAGAACTGCACATGGACGGCCTCTTCAAAGAGTTGTCGTGAGAGGTACAAGCGCGCCTCAGGGGCGTTGATGTGTTCATAGAGGTTAAGGACTAGGTTGTTGGCGACAATTGTGTCCCCGGTAGCAAAGAATGCGACAAGTCGCTCAATCAGGTGCCTTTCGGCCGGACTCAATTTCTCTAGATCGGCTAAGTCGGAATGAAGGTCAACCTCTTCCACGGTCCAGGTGTTCTTGATCGCGTCGCGGAATCGTTCGTAGAAATGCGGGTAGCGCATCGGGCGCAACGTTAGGTCTAGACCAGGGTCGAGAAGGTTTCCACGCGCTATGGACGATACGGTTACAAAGTTTTCATTAGACATTATTGGCACGCCTCACAATTTTCTGGGTTTTCAAGGGAACAGGCAAGAGCCTCCGCGGCTTCTAAATCTGCTGTGGATACAACTTGAGCAACAGTCGTCTGTCGGATTCGCGTCGCGGGTCTCGAGCGAAGGTAATAGGTTGATTTCAAGCCCGATTTCCATGCATAGACGTACATTGAAGACAACTTGCCAATGCTCGGATCGGCGACAAAGAGATTGAGGGACTGGCTCTGATCTATGTACGGAGCACGTGACGCGGCCAGGTCGATCAACGCCTTCTGGGGCAATTCCCAAGCAGTCCGAAACAGTGTTTGGACATCCGTTGGCAGTAGCTCGAGTCCTTGGACGGACCCCTCAGCTCTCTTGATGGCGTCTCTGACTTCGGGTGTCCAAAGACCGTGGTCTTTTAACTCCCTCACGAGGTATCCGTTTATCTGAAGGAACTCCCCGCTAAGCGTCTCTCGCTTAAAGAGATTGGAGACTTGTGGCTCGATGCATTCATAGCATCCCGCAATCGAGGCGATTGTCGCTGTGGGAGCAATTGCGATAAGCAAGGAATTGCGAACTCCGTGCAAGGCGATTTCTTTGCGAAGTTCCTGCCAGCGCTCTTGCTTGTGGCTCTCGACATTCCACCCGTCGAAATGCAGGTGCCCTTGGGCGATTCTTGTGGAATTGAATGCTGGATGAGGGCCGTTCTTTTTAGCCAATTCGCATGACTCTAACAGGGCTTGGTAGTAGATCTCTTCGGAGATCTTGGTTGAGAGTTCGCGCGCCTCGGGGGAGTCGAAGGCCATTCGCAGCGAGAAGAAGACATCCTGTAGTCCCATGATGCCTAAGCCGATGGGCCTCCACTTTGGATTGCTTGCTGCCGCTTCCGGACTCGGGTAGAAATTGATGTCGATCACTCGATCGAGGAAGCGCACGGCTGTTCGTACTGTGACGGCCATGCCTTCCCAGTCGATATCGTCACCCTGGATATGTTTGGCGAGATTGATCGAACCAAGATTGCAGACGGCCGTCTCGTTGTCCTGAGTGACTTCGATAATCTCGGTGCAGAGGTTGGAGAGATGAACGACATTGCTTGTATCGGCACTCTGATTGCAGTGGCGGTTGGACGCATCCTTAAATGTCATCCATCCGTTGCCAGTCTCCGCAAGTGTTCGTAGCATGCGCGCATAGAGATCACGGGCCCCAATGGTCCGGACGGCAAGTCCAGCATTCTCGGCTGCCAGATAGGCCTTTTCAAAATCATCACCCCACAGGTCGGGAAAAGTGGGCACGGCTGAAGGGTCGAAGAGCGACCATTGCGCATCATCTTCAACGCGCTTTAGGAAAATGTCCGGGATCCAATGTGCGAGATTGAGATTATGCGTGCGTCTTGACTCGTCTCCCGTGTTATCGCGTAGCTCCAGGAATTCCTCAATGTCCGCGTGCCATGTCTCCAGGTAAATACAGGCGGCACCCTTTCGGCGCCCACCTTGATTCACCGCCGAAACGGAGGAATCTAGCGTCTTAAGCCAGGGAACGATTCCATTCGAATACCCGTTTGTGCCTCGAATAAGGGATCCTCGCGAGCGTACTCGCGACCAAGAGATTCCAATTCCACCGGCAAACTTGGAGAGTTGGGCCACCTGCGCGTACCGCGAGTAGATCGACTCGAGCGTGTCTTCTGGACTGTCGATCAGGTAGCACGAGGACATCTGCGAGTGCCTTGTGCCCGAGTTGAAAAGAGTTGGCGAGCTAGGCAGATACTTCAAATCACTCATCATCCTATAAAGCTCTATCGCCTCGCCCGCATTAGTCGAAAGTCCGCAGGCGACGCGCATCATGAAATATTGCGGGGTCTCGAGGACTCGTCTTGTCTGCGGGTGGCGCAGTAGATACCGATCGTAGACAGTGCGCATTCCGAAGTACTCGAATTTGAAATCATTGCCGATCGCGATTGAATCATTGAGTTTTCGTTGGTGCTGTTGCACGAATTCAGCAGTGATATCCGAAATCTGACCCACCTGGTGGGCAAATGCCACAGATTGGGAAAATGAGTGAATCCCTTGGTTGCGCACCTCTTTACCTATTAGATTCGAAAGAAGTCTTGCAGCAAGGAGCGAATAACTTGGCTCTTCGCCAATCAACTCAGACGCGGTGCGAATGGAAAGCTTGTCGAGTTCCTCCGTCGTCGCACCGTCGTATAGGCCGCTGATGGTTTTCGTGGCGATGCGCAGGGGATCGACATCGGGCAGTTCGGCGGAACAGCGCTCAACTGCTCGAACGATCTTGTTGACGTCAACGGGCTCAGTCGTGCCATTGCGCTTGGTTACTCTCATGCTTACCCGCTCGGTTGGGGGCGGTGAGACACGCGTTGCTTCGGTAATTGTCACTGGTCTCTCCTCGGGAGCCTGGTCGGTACGCCAGTGACTTCTAGGAAGATGCGAAAACGATGTGGTCAGAAAACGAGACGCGCATCGTCCGCGCGCCCCCTCGAGGCCACAGACATACCGAATGTGTGATTCGGTCAGCAGGCAGGTCTTCGGACTATGGGCGCTCTCTTGGACGTGGCCAAGAAATTTCTACTGGCCGTCGCTTCCCGAGGATTAACTCAGTGCTTATGACGGCGGTCGCTCCCAATTACCGCTGCGGGGCAGTCCCAGATTCGCACTGGGTTCCCTCTTACGACGACGCCACCGTGGGTGGAGTCGAACCAACTGTGAGGGTGAGACTAATCCGTCCCAATAAAATAGTTCAGCAATGCCAGTTCAATCAGCGTGTCGTTGGGCCGACCTAGGCGGTCTGAATAAAGCACGACTTCAATTGAGTCTCGGCATCCGCGGATGCAACAAAGAGGAGTTCATCCCCGGAGCTAAAGACATCGTGAGGCTTTGCCGTGATCACTCGGCCGTCTCGCACGATTGCGGCGAGAGTTGAGTTCTCGGGAAGCGGGACTTCTTCGACAGTTTTTCCAACACAGAGTGAATCGTCCGGCAATGTTATTTCAACCAGATTGGCTTCTCCTTTCTTGAAGGAGAAAAGTCGAACAACATCGCCGACGCTTACCGCCTCTTCGACGAGAGCAGAAATGATCCTTGGAGTTGATACTGCAACGTCGACGCCCCAAGAGGCATCAAAGAGCCACTCATTTTTCGGATGGTTTACTCGGGCAACAACCCTTGGCACTCCGTACTCAGTCTTACCGAGTAGAGAGGCGACGAGATTGACTTTGTCATCGCCAGTGGCAGCGATCAAGACCTGACAAGTGTTGAGTTTCGCATTATCCAATGAGGTCACCTCGCATGCGTCAGCAAGAAGCCATTCCGCATCGGGCACGCTCTCCAATTTCAACGCTTTGGGGTCGCGGTCGATAAGTAGTACTTGGTGGCCGTTATCCAGCAATTCACGGGCGATTGCTCGTCCAACATTTCCAGCTCCGGCTATCGCAACTCTCATGAAGCATCCTCGGGTGAGTGGGCTAGAGCGTTCTCGACGATCGCAATATCTTGTTCTCGAACCATGACGTGTATCAGGTCACCGTCTTGCAGCACTGTGTGCTCATCAGGGATGAGTCCCTCACCAAGGCGCGTAATGAAGGCAACACGGGCGGGAGCCACGTTCTCAATTCGAGTAACAGGGCTTCCGTACCACGTGGTGTCGATGTGCATCTCGCAGAGTTGGATTGCCCCGCTCGCGTCGCGCCATTCGGATCGCGATCCCTCTGGGAGAAGTCGGCGCATGATCTGATCGGATGTCCAGAGCACCGTTGCAACGGTCGGAATTCCTAGGCGCTGATAAATCTCTGCACGTCCTGGATCATAGATACGGGCGACTACGTTTTTGACGCCGTAGGTCTCGCGTGCGACTCGGGCGGCCAGGATATTTGAGTTATCGCCGTTGCTCACTGCGGCAAAGGCCTCTGCCCGCTCGATTCCTGCTTCGAGCAAGGTGTCGCGGTCAAACCCCACGCCCGCGACCGTGTGCCCGTTGAAGTTTGCGCCTAGTCGGCGAAATGCCTCACGGGACTGATCGATGATGGCTACGGAGTGGCCGGCCGCCTCAAGTTCATTCGCGAGCGAAGAACCGACGCGCCCGCATCCCATGATTACGACGTGCACGGGGAAAACCTACACCCCAGATGCGCATAGGCTTACTACTTATGGAGGGACAACGCGCTAAATCCTTTGAAGTGGGGCAGCATCTCTCCGTCACGATCGAAAAGGTGGCCCACGGCGGTCATTTCATAGCCCGCCACGAGGGCCAAGTCATCTTCGTCCGGGATGCAATTCCCCGTGAACTCGTCGAGGTCGTAATTACGAGTGCTGGATCAAGTTTTTATCGGGCCGACGTGGTAAGAGTGCTCGAACCCTCCCAAGATCGTGTGACGCCTCCTTGCCCGTATTCGCACGCAGGCGGCTGTGGTGGCTGCGATTTCCAACACATTGATATTGCCCGCCAGCGATCGTTGAAAGCCGACGTGGTTGTCGAGCAGTTCTCACGAATCGCTAAGAAAGAAGTCAGCGTCACTGTTGAAGAAGTCGGTGATCCACTGCATTGGCGGACCAGAATTTCCAGTGCCACTGATGACCAGGGGCGCATAGGGTTCTATGCCTCGCGAAGTCACACCGTGATCCCCGTGATGGACTGTCTCATTGCAACAGAGGGTGTCAACTACCCAGAGTTGGCCAGTAGGAAGTGGCCGAGTAAGTCCCGAGTGGAAATTTCCGTGAGTTCTACAACGGAGAGATCGATAGCAATTGCACCGGCCACTCGCGGATCAAAGGCCAGGCTCACTCAGGGCCCGCAAGCGCTCAAGGAAAATATCTGGGGCCACGAGTTACAGGTAAGTCACACAAGTTTCTGGCAGAGTCATGAGCTGGCCCCTGAGATTCTCACGGCTGCCGTAAGGGAGCATGTTCGTGCAGATGATTTTGTTCTGGACCTGTATGGGGGAGTCGGACTTTTCACTGCAGCAGTGATCGACTTGATCGGGGAAGGCGGCCATGTAGATCTCATCGAATCGAGCCCTTCGGCCACTGCGGATGCACGACGCAATTTCGCGCAGATGCCCAATGTGGCCGTCCATGTTGGCGACGTTGAGAAGATGCTGGATCACATCGCCCGTGCTGATGTTGTCGTCCTTGATCCCCCTCGTGAGGGAGCTGGCAAAGGGGTGCTGAGCAAGATCGTGGAACTCGCCCCGCGAACCCTCGTGTATGTGGCCTGCGACCCGGCTGCGCTCGCTAGAGATTGCCGCTACCTTGAGGAGTTGGGGTGGGCGATGTCGAGCCTGCGTGCTTTTGATCTTTTTCCCATGACCCACCATGTCGAGTGTGTCGCTGTCTTTGAACCTTTCCAAAACCAATGAAATGAGGTATCTTGATATCAAGATACTTTTAGCGAGGTGGATATGAGCGTCAATTCCTTCAATTCAAAGAGTCAGATGAACGTTGCGGGCCAGAGTTTTGAGTTTTTTGACATATCGCAGATAGAGGGCGCTGCAGATCTTCCTTTCAGTTTGAAGGTCTTGCTGGAGAATCTCCTTCGCACCGAGGACGGTGCCAACATCACCGCCACCCAGATTCGTGCCCTTGCTGCCTGGAATCCAAATGCGCAACCCGACACTGAAATCCAATTCACTCCAGCGCGTGTCATCATGCAGGATTTCACAGGCGTTCCCTGCATCGTCGATCTCGCCACCATGCGTGAGGCAATTGTCGAACTCGGGGGAGACCCGACCAAGGTTAATCCTCTTGCTCCCGCAGAACTCGTCATTGACCACTCCGTAATTGCTGACGTCTTTGGTACCAAGGATTCTTTCGAGAAGAACACCGACATTGAGTACGAGCGAAATATGGAGCGATACCGCTTCTTGCGTTGGGGACAAGGCGCCTTTGATGAATTCAAGGTAGTTCCGCCAGGAACTGGAATCGTCCATCAAGTAAATATCGAATTCTTGGCGCGCGTTGTCATGACACGCAAAGTCAACGGCGTTTTACAGGCTTATCCTGACACCGTCGTCGGGACCGATTCGCACACCACGATGGTCAACGGTCTAGGTGTCCTTGGATGGGGAGTTGGCGGCATCGAAGCCGAAGCGGCCCTCCTTGGTCAACCAGTTTCGATGCTCATCCCTCGCGTCGTCGGATTCAAACTCAATGGACAGCTTCCTATCGGAACGACCGCAACAGATTTGGCCTTAACCATTACGGAGATGCTCCGTAAGCACGGGGTTGTTGGCAAGTTCGTCGAGTTCTATGGTCCGGGCGTTGTGTCAGTTCCCATGGCGAACCGCGCCACTATCGGAAACATGAGCCCTGAATACGGTTCGACATGTGCCATATTCCCGATCGACGAAGAGACTCTCCGCTATTTGAAACTCACTGGACGCACGGAAGATCAGATCGCACTCGTTGAGAGTTACTCAAAGAAGCAAGGTCTATGGCATGACCCTTCACATTCCCCACGGTTCTCAGAGCACATCGAGTTGGACCTATCGACGGTTGTGCCGTCCATCGCTGGTCCAAAGCGTCCTCAAGATCGCATTTCTCTGACTAATTCAAAGCAGGCCCTTGAAAAGATTTTGCCCAGTTATCTCTCTGATAAGAGCAGCCGAGATGCCATTGATATCAAAGTGAATCAGAGCCCGACGACCATCAAGAACGGTGACGTCGTCATTGCATCAATTACCTCATGTACGAATACGTCAAACCCATCCGTAATGATCGGCGCAGCCCTCCTTGCAAAGAAGGCCGTTGAAAAGGGCTTGAAATCAAAGCCATGGGTGAAGACGACGCTGGCGCCCGGATCCAAAGTGGTAACTGATTATTACGATCGCGCTGGGCTCACCCCCTACATGGAAAAACTTGGTTTCAACCTAGTCGGCTATGGATGCGTCACCTGCATTGGCAACTCCGGACCACTCCCAGTGGAAGTCAGCAAGGCCGTCAACGAAAACGACTTGGCTGTGACCGCGGTGCTTTCTGGAAACAGAAACTTCGAAGGGCGTATCAGCCCCGATGTGAAGATGAATTACTTAGCATCGCCCCCATTGGTAGTTGCCTACGCAATTGCAGGGACCATGGATCACGACTTTGAGCATGATTCATTGGGCAAGGATTTGGACGGAGAGGATGTCTATCTCAAGGATATCTGGCCAACCGCCGAAGAAATCGCGTCAGTAATTGAGTCCTCGATTTCTTCATCGATGTTTACCAAAGACTATTCAAGCGTCTTCGACGGAGACCATCGCTGGAAGTCCCTTGCAACTCCAACGGGCAAGACCTTCGAGTGGGATTCAAAGTCCACCTATGTCAGGAAACCTCCCTACTTTGAAGGTATGCCTGCCAAGCCACAGCCCGTGAAGGACATCAAGGATGCTCGAGTACTTGCAATCCTTGGAGACTCAGTCACGACGGACCACATTTCCCCAGCAGGAAATATCCGCGCTGATTCACCGGCAGGCAAGTACCTGATCGATCATGGGGTGGATCGGAAAGACTTCAACTCCTACGGTTCCCGACGTGGAAATCACGAAGTGATGATCCGCGGGACCTTTGCAAATATTCGTTTGAAGAATCTTCTTCTTGATGGAGTTGAAGGTGGATTCACTCGCAACTTTCTTGACGGCGGCGCACAGTCCACGATCTATGATGCCTCGATCGCCTACCAAGAAGCGGGGATTCCACTCGTCATTCTCGCCGGCAAAGAATACGGTTCGGGTTCATCGCGAGATTGGGCCGCCAAGGGCACTGCACTGCTGGGAGTGCGCGCAGTAATTGCTGAATCTTTCGAACGAATTCACCGCTCCAATCTCATCGGAATGGGAGTCCTTCCCCTTCAATTCAACGAGGGCGAAACCGCGACTTCATTGGGGCTCGACGGTAGCGAAACTTTCTCGATCTCTGGAATTGAGGCCCTGAACACAGGAACGACCCCACAGCAGGTGAGCGTGACGGCAAACGGCAAGACATTCAGTGCCAAGGTCCGCATCGACACACCCGGTGAGGCTGACTACTACAGGCACGGTGGGATCATGCAGTACGTGCTGCGTTCCCTCATCTAACCTAGAATGTGTCGGTGATCGAATCGATTAAGGGCCCTGAGGATCTTTCCTCGCTGACCCACGCTCAACTAGATGAGCTGGCAGTCGAGATTCGTCGATTCTTGATCGATAAGGTCTCAAAAACTGGCGGGCACTTAGGTCCCAACCTGGGAGTCGTCGAACTCACCATCGCCGTACACCGCACCTTTGATTCACCCAAAGATGTCGTGCTTTTTGACACAGGGCATCAGTCATATGTTCACAAGATTCTGACTGGGCGCGCCGCTGGATTTGATAATTTGCGTCAGCGCGGTGGACTTTCGGGGTATCCAAGTCGCAAAGAGAGCCCGCATGATGTCATCGAGAACTCTCATGCATCTACGGCGCTGTCCTGGGGCGACGGAATCTCTCGTGGCTTTTCTCTCACCGGACAGAACGATCGCTTCGTGGTCGTCGTGGTGGGGGATGGCGCGCTTACTGGTGGAATGTCTTGGGAGGCCCTCAACAACATCGCCACTGCAAAAGATCGTAATTTGATCATTATTGTCAACGACAATGCCCGCTCGTACTCGCCAACGATTGGCGGTCTTGCAGAGCACCTTTCCACGCTTCGCGTGACGCAGGGCTACGAGCGCTTTCTTGACTGGGGCAAAGACATCCTTCACCGCACACCGGTCGTGGGCATGCCAATCTACGAAACTCTTCATGGTATGAAAAAGGGCATCAAGGACATCGTGGCTCCGCAAGGGATGTTCGAAGATCTTGGCCTGAAATACATGGGTCCATTCGACGGGCATGACATTCCTGCGATGGAAAAGGCACTGTCTATTGCAAAGCACTTCGGCGGACCTGTGCTGGTTCATGCGATCACGGAAAAGGGCCGCGGTTACAGTCCCGCAATCGCCGACGAGGCGGAGAAGTTCCACGCGGTCGGGATCGTCGATCCTGAAACCGGTATTCCGGTCACCAATGGCGGCACTTCGTGGACAAAGGTGTTTTCGGAGGAATTGGTCGCTGCCGGTAAGGAGCGCTTGGATATTGTCGCCATCACTGCGGCAATGATGGGCCCAACGGGACTGGATGAATTCCAGAATCTCTTTCCGCATCGAACCATCGATGTTGGAATCGCAGAACAACATGCGCTAACGAGCGCTGCTGGCTTGGCCTTTGCGGGGCTTCACCCAGTTGTCGCTTTGTACTCGACGTTCTTGAATCGCGCATTTGACCAACTGCTCCTTGATGTTGCCTTGCATAAGGCAGGTGTCACGATTGTGCTCGACCGATCAGGCATCACGGGCGACGACGGACCTTCTCACCATGGAATCTGGGATCTTGCACTTACCGGCATCATTCCGACGATTCACGTGGCAGCCCCACGAGATGGTGCGCGACTGCGTGAAACCTTTCGCGAGGCGATCGACATTCACGATGCACCTTCGGTTGTGCGATTTCCCAAGGGCGCCGTGATCAAGGACATTGACGCGCTTGAGCGGATTGACGGGATTGATGTCCTGTATCAGGACAAGAGATCAGACGTGTTGGTCGTGAGTGTCGGAGCACTTGCCAACCTTGCACTGGATGTAGCAGTTCAAGTTGGTCGCGAGGGTATTGGCATAACCGTGATTGATCCTCGATGGGTCAAGCCTCTTCCCGCCTCCTTGCTGACGATGGCATCTCGATACCGAAGTGTGGTCGTTATCGAGAACGGAATTCGCCACGGTGGAATTGCCAGCACTATTTCTGAAGAATTCCGCGATGCCGGGCTGTCGATTCCGATTCATTCAATTGGAGTGCCGCTTGAATTCATTGAGCATTCAAAGCCCGCTGAGATCCTTCAAGACCTAGGAATCAACGTCCAGGATCTCTCACGTTCAATCGTTGAATGGCACAGTTCTAAGGAAGAGATGCAACCCCGCGAGGATGAAAGCGTTTTCCGCAGACCGCTTCACTGATTCCCGCTGAATCCAGATACGGCAAGATTCCTCCGAGTATCAACGGCCAGCCGCCTCCCAAAAGCATGCAGATATCGATTTCGGCGGGTGTCGCCACGACCCCCTCATCCAACATCATTCGTGCTTCCTCTGCCATCGCTCGAAGTGCGCGGTCACGCACTTGCTCTGCCGTTGAAGGCTTATCTCCTTTTTCAAGCAGCGCTATTGCATCTGGGTTGGGAACATATTTCCCGTTCTCGTCCTTGATGTAGAAGTACCGAACACCTTCTTTGACCATTCGCTGAATGGTGGGTGATATCCGATAGCGCGGCCCGAGGTTCGCGTTGAATGTCTCTGAGACGTGGAGCATGACTGCGGGACCGACGAGCCCGAAGAGCTCGAACGGCGACATTGGAAAGCCCAGGCTGCGAAGTGAATTGTCTGCGACCTCAACCGGTGTTCCTTCATCGATTGCATCAGTGACTTCTCCCATGAATCGGGTGAGAAGTCTGTTCATCGCAAACCCAGGGGTGTCGGTGGTGATGATCATCGTTTTCTTGAGTTCTTTGCCGACGGCAATCGCCGTAGCCGTGGTTTCATCATCTGTCTTGCTGGTTCGCGCAACTTCAAGAAGTGGCATGACTGCTACTGGATTGAAGAAGTGGAAGCCGATCACTCGCTCGGGGTGCTTGAGCCCCTCGGCCATTGACTCGACGTGGAGGGAAGAAGTGTTTGATGCCAACACACATTCGGAGGATACGATCTTTTCAAGATTCTTGAATAACTGTTGTTTGAGAGAGAGTTCTTCAAAAATTGCCTCGACTACAAAATCGCAATCGGCGTAGATGTTCTGATCAGTGGAGCCAGTGACAAGGCCGATCAGTCGGCCTGCTTCTTCTGGTTTCATCCGCTTCTTCTCAACGAGTTTGTTGATCTCGGCATGCACCCAGCCAACGCCCTTATTCACTCTTTCTTGATCAAGATCCGTCATCACAACTGGGCACTTGAGGTTTCGCACCATGACAAGAGCAAGCTGCGACGCCATAAGCCCTGCGCCAACGACTCCGACCTTGGCAACTTTGCGAGCCAGGTTTGCTTTTGGGGCACCTTCCACTTTCTTGCGCTTCTTTTGGATCAGATTGAACGCATAGAGGGATGCTCGAAGGGCGTCGGTCATGGTCAAGTCAGCGAGGGTCTCATCCTCTGCATCAAATCCGCTGCTGCGAGTGGCCGTGCGTGCTGCTGCAATGAGTTCAAGCGCGCGACGAGGCGCATCAATGTCTGCACCTCCGTATTTCTTCAACGCTGCCGCTTTTCCTGTGGCCATTGCAGCCGCCCAATTGGGGTCATCTGAATAGTCGGCGCGCTCGATTTTCTTGGCCCCTTTGAGGATGCTGGCCGCGAAGGCAACGGAATGTTCGAGGAAATCTGCCGGCTCAAAGACGGCATCGACAACACCGAGTTCCAAGGCTTCTTTGGCCTTCATCATTGTGTTGTTGTTGAGGGGATTCAGAATGATTACTTTTACTGCGCGCTCGGGACCAATTAACTTTGGAAGCAAGGTCGTACCGCCCCATCCTGGAACAAGTCCCAAGAACACTTCGGGCAGACCGGTCATTGCGGTCGATGCCAGAGTTCGGTACATGCAGTGCAGTCCGACTTCGAGGCCTCCACCCAACGCCAGTCCATTGATAAAGGCGAAAGTTGGAACTTCCATTTCGCCGAGTCGGCGAAAGACTGCATGCCCCATCTTCCCAATCGCTAGGGCTTGCTGGCGCGTGGAGATGTGAGCAAGCCCGGTCAGATCCGCACCGGCTGCGAATATAAATGGTTTGCCCGTGATAGCGATTGCGGCAGGTTTGCGAGAGGCGGCTTCAGAGATTGCCTCGTCAAGTGCCTGCAGAGATTTCAACCCGAAAGTGTTGGGACGGTTGAAATCAAGGCCGTTGTCTAGTGTTATGAGAGCAAGGGTTCCATCAAAGCCGAAGGGCTTGAGATCGACATCTCGGACCAAGGCATTGGTGACTACTTCGTCTGGCGCACCTTCAAGTTGAGTGGTCATTCTCATTCCTCTCCGTTCCAGTGCGGGTTCTCCCAGATGACGGTGCCGCCCATTCCTAGGCCGATGCACATTGTTGTCATTCCGAAACGGACTTCAGGGTGCTCTTCAAATCCACGTGCGAGATTGAGCATGAGGCGAACTCCGGAGGAGGCGAGTGGATGACCAACCGCGATTGCGCCACCATAGAGATTCACACGGGGATCGTCATCTGCCAATCCAAAGTGATCAAGGAACGCTAGAACCTGAATCGCGAATGCTTCATTTATTTCAATGAGACCAATATCTGAAATATCCAGTCCAGCCTTTTTCAGTGCCTTGATTGTCGAGGGGACTGGTCCGTATCCCATGATCTCGGGTTGCACCCCAGCAAAAGCGAACGTAACAAGACGGGCTTTAATGGTCATTCCAAGCTCTAACGCGCGGTCCTCGCTTGCTAGGAGAGCCGCTGTTGCGCCGTCATTGAGCCCGGCCGAGTTTCCTGCGGTGACTCTCCCTGCAGGCCTGAAAGGAGTTTTTAGTGCGGCAAGTGCTTCAAGGGTCGTTGTCGGTCGAGGAGGCTCATCAACTGTTGCGATACCCCAACCTAAAGTGGAACTACGAGTTGCAACGGGGATGAGGTCTCGCTGGATTCCGCCGTTCTTGTAAGCCTTTGCAGTTTTCAATTGAGAATTGAGTGCGTACTTGTCGGCGCGCTCGCGCGTTAAATGAGGGAAGAGGTCGTGAAGACGCTCTGCCGTATTGCCCATCGCGAGTGCATCGGTCTCAACGATTTTTTCTGCGAGATAACGAGGGTTCGGATCAAAAAGATGTCCTATGGGGTGGTTACCCATATGCTCGACTCCGCCTGCAATCGCCAAGTCATAAGCACCCATGGCAATCGCCCCTGAAATTGTTGTCACAGCAGTCATGGCACCGGCGCACCAACGGTCGATCGAGTATCCCGGCACAGTGTTGGGCAATCCCGCGAGCAGGGCGACGCTGCGCCCGATGTTCATGCCTTGGTCGCCCGTTTGAGTGGCGGCGGCGATCGCAACGTCATCGATTTCGCTCACGATCAGCTTGGGATTTCTCTCGATGAGTCCGCGGAGGACTCGCACCATCAAGTCGTCGGCGCGTAATTCAGCGTAGAGACTTCCGGCTTTTCCAAATGGAGATCGGACGGCATCGACGAGGACCACTGAACGCGTCATAAAAGATTCCTTCTACTGGAATGCACTGGAGTGTAGAAGGTTACTCGTGAGTAGGAGAAAAAGGTACTATGACTTAAGCCTGTTTGCTCACTGCTTTCCGAGAATTCGAAAGGTAAGGAGTTAGCACGCTAAAGAGGTAGATCGTCCAGACGCCAACTTGAAGCCAGGACATCGTTGTCGAGAATCCGATAGACCCGCCCAAAATACTGGCAATAAATGAATCCGGCGACATCCATGAATCGATATTCCAGGCATTTGTTGCCGCACCTGGTAACCAACCAACACTTTGAAGATCGCCGATTCCATTGGCAAGAACACCTGCTGCCACAATGATCAAGGCAACTCCGGTGATCTTGAAAAACTTGCCAATGTCGAAAGTTATGGCCCGCCGATAGAGAAGAAATCCAAGACCGACCGCTGCAGCAAGACCTAAAATCAGACCGATGGAGGGAGCGGCCGACGTTTTCACCGTTTTGAAATTTGTGTAGAGGAAGAGTGCTGTCTCCAAGCCCTCTCGAGCTACAGCCACGAAGGCAGTAATTGCGATGGCAACTGAACCAACATGAACGGCCTGGTCAATTTTGCCTTCTAGATCACTGCGCATGCTTCGGGCCGTCCTCTTTAGCCAGAAGACCATCCAGGTCACAAGGGCTACGGCCAAGATCGCCATAGTCCCGGCAAAGATCTCTTCGTCGTGTTCGCTAAGTTCACGGGAGGTAAAACTCAATACCGCGCCCAAAGCCAGACTCACTATGAGTGCCAGCGTGACGCCGATCCAGAGCGGATTGCGCAGATGGGCGCGGTTGGTCTTCGTGAGGTAGGCCATAAGGATGCCGACGATGAGCGCGGCTTCTAGGCCTTCGCGCAGTGCGATGATGAATGTGCTTAACATGGGCACAATCTAGAACTATGGAAAGTAATTTCGCAACTCTTGTGTTGCGTAATTGGTCACATCTTACGGTTCGATGCGTGGGGCAGCCCGGCCGCTACTGGGCGCGACCTCGGCCAACTCCTCCAAGAGGGTGGCATCGCGACGGGGAACTCTCTCAGTCAACGCGATTTCGGTACGGGTTCGAACGACGCCACCGAGATCTAAGATCGCCTGAATTACCGCCTCGAGATCTCGGTTGTCGCGCGCAACGACTCGGCAGAGAACATCAGCATCCCCGGTAACCGAATGGGCCTCCACGACCTGGGCAACGCTTGCCAGGTCTCGCGTAAAGGACTCGAGACTGCCCTGCTGCAACTGAATATGGACAAAAGCAAGTACGGGGAAGCCGAGGGCGCCATGGTTGAGTTGGGGTGCATAGTCACCAATGACCCCCTGCGCGGTCAATCGATCAAGGCGGGCTTGCACTGTTCCGCGGGCCAGACCCAGTGTGCGGGCGTAATCGCGAACACCCGCACGGGGTCGTGCCAGGAGCTCTCCTAAGATGGCGCAATCGATTTGGTCAAGAGCCATGTTTTTACCTCATCCTGACTAGGAATTCCGACATTAAATGGACCAACGGTCCAGCATAGCGCGTCACTCTTGTACCTATGGGCTACCCGTAGTTAATATCGTCACAACTATTCCCGACACTTCTCCTCAGTGCACTTCGGAGGCCCGATGGACCAGTTCGATGACTTAATACAACTTCTCGATTGCAATGGCACCAGCGTTGAAAACTCTCGATACTCCTCCACATTGGATGACGCCACGTTGCTTGGTTTCTACCGAGATATGGTCCTCGTCCGACAACTCGACATGCAAGCAACGGCCCTTCAGAGACAGGGAGAGCTCAGTCTCTGGGCGCCATGCCTTGGTCAGGAAGCTGCTCAGATTGGCTCGGGTCGAGCCCTGAAGGCACAGGACTACGCCTTTTCGACCTACAGGGAACACGGCGTCGCCTGGTGTCGGGGAGTCGATCCAGTCCAGATGCTCCGATTCTGGCGGGGAACCGTCCATCAATCCTGGGATGCGAACCACCACCGCCTTTACGGATATCAAATCATCATTGGCGCACATGCACTGCATGCCACCGGTTACGCAATGGGTGCTCAGTACGCGGGTCGAGTCGGAACCGGTAACGCTGACCAAGACCAAGCCGTCGTGGCCTACTTTGGCGATGGCGCAATGAGTGAAGGCGACATCAACGAAGCGTTCGTATTCGCCGCCGCCTACCAAGCACCAGTGGTCTTCTTCTGCCAGAACAATCAATGGGCGATTTCTGAACCTACCAAGCGTCAGAGTCGCGTTCCACTTGCCCATCGCGCGGATGGATTTGGAATGCCCGGTATACGCGTGGACGGAAATGACGTCATCGCATGTCATGAGGTGACAGTTGAGGCGCTCGATCGTGCTCGGTCAGGTCAAGGTCCAACTTTGATCGAAGCTGTCACTTACAGGATGGGTGCGCATACAACTTCTGACGATCCCACCAAGTACCGCGATGGCGCCGACGATGAAGTCTGGCGCGCTCGCGATCCCATCGAACGTCTTCGAATCTATTTGGCAAACAAGAGCGTTCTAACCGAAGTCATCGCATCTGATATTGCGCGCGAAGCGGTATCCCTGGCAGAACGAATGCGCGAAGGCTGCCGGCAATTCCCCGATCCAGATCCATTAGCAATGTTCGATCACGTCTACGCGGGCCCCGATGCGCGGATCGAGGCACAGAGGCTAGAAGTGCAAGCGATCCTGGCTGAAGAGGGGGCGAACTGAGATGGAAGAGCTCACCATTATCGGAGCCATCAATAAAGGACTTCGGCGCGCAATGGAATCCGATCCCAAAGTCTTGTTGATGGGAGAAGATATCGGCAAACTTGGCGGCGTTTTTCGTGCGACCGAGGGCCTGCAAAAAGATTTTGGCGAAAATCGCGTTATAGATACTCCATTAGCCGAGTCGGGCATTGTTGGTACGGCCATCGGTCTTGCTTTCTATGGATACCGACCGGTCGTCGAAATTCAATTCGACGGCTTTGTGTATCCGGCTTTTGACCAAATCGTGGTCCAAGTAGCTCGCATGCGATATCGCACTGCTGGCCGTCTTTTTCTCCCCATCACGATTCGGATGCCTTACGGTGGCGGAATCGGATCCGTCGAGCATCACGGCGAATCCCCAGAGGCATACTTCGCTTCGACTCCCGGCTTGCGAGTTGTTACCTGCGCCGACCCATCGGATGCCTACTGGATGATCCAACAAGCCGTTGCAAGCGATGACCCAGTCATTTTTCTAGAACCAAAGAGGCGTTATTGGCAGAAGGGTGAAGTCGATACGACCGCAGATCTTTCCTCCGCCGTGCCGATGAATGGAGCCAAAATATTGGTGGAAGGCTCAGACTGCACGCTCATTTGTTACGGTCCAACGGTGGCTACAGCCCTTCAGGCGGCTTCGCTTGCGGCAAAAGATGGGGTCCATCTCGAGGTCATCAATTTGCGATCGTTGAGCCCACTGGATTTAACTACTTTAAATAACTCGGTCATGAAGACGGGTCGGGCGATTGTCGTGCACGAAGCCTCTAGCAGCGGCGGAATTGGCGGCGAGGTCGGCCAGTGCTTGATGCAATCGTGCTTCTATCATTTGAAGGCGCCAGTACTTAGGGTGACTGGGTATGACACCCCATATCCGCCAAGTCGAAACGAGAATAGATACCTACCCGACGCCGACCGCATTCTTGACGCGGTCGAGAAGAGCATGAGTTATTGATATGACATCAAATTCTGCGTTCGAGTTTTTGCTTCCTGATGTCGGCGAAGGTTTGGAAGATGCCGAGATTGTTAACTGGAAAGTTTCGGTCGGCCAACAGATCGAAGTCAATCAACCAATCGTCGAGATTGAGTCGGCAAAATCTCTTGTTGAGTTGCCGAGCCCATTTGCGGGCGTAGTGCTCGAATTACTTGCGAAAGAAGGAGAAGTAGTACGGGTGGGAACGCCGATCATCCGAATTCAACTCAGCACGAACGAGCAAGCAGTGGAGAAAAAAGATGCCCCAGAGAAAACCGAGTTCCTTGTTGGCTCAATCTCGAAAGGCGATGAAAGTCGACGCCAAAGAGGCACAGCCCGAAACTACGGACGCAAGGCTGAATCAACCAACTCGGCAAGCGAAGATACCGCACCGACTGCGACCAAGATTTCTGGTGGATTAGCGACACCTCCCGTTCGCAAACTTGCTCGTGAACTTGGAATCGATCTGAATAATTTGGTTGGTAGCGGTCCTCAGGGCTCGGTGACCCGAGAGGATCTGACGACCTTTGCGGAAAAAGCGAAAGGTAAGTCAGTTGCTACTGAGGGGTCGAGGGATAGCGCCCGAGAGAGTCGAACTCCGATTCGCGGAGTACGTCGGGCGATGGCCGAAGCCATGGTCGCCAGTGCCTTCACCGCGCCACATGTCACCGAATTCATCACGGTGGATGTGAGTGCGTCTATGCACTTGCTGGACCAACTCCGTGTCCAGTCCGAATTCGCCGGTCTTCGTCTTTCTCCATTGACCTTGCTTGCGCGCGCAATGTGTCTGGCAGCCCAACGAACTCCAGCGGTCAACAGTTACTGGGACGATCGCTCGCAGGAGATCGTGACCAAGCACTATGTGAATCTCGGAATTGCAACTGCAACCGAGCGCGGTTTATTAGTGCCGAACGTCAAGGATGCCGATCAATTAACTTTGAAACAATTGGCCCTGGCCATTGCCGATGTGGTTGATGCAGCGCGAACGGGACGTACCGAACCAGCGCAGATGGTCGGCGGCACCATGTCCATCACTAATGTCGGCGTATTTGGCATCGATGCCGGAACCCCGATTTTGCCACCGGGTGAATCAGCAATCATTGCTCTTGGTGCAGTCGTCCAACGTCCGTGGGTGGTCGATGGTCAGATCATGGTGCGACATGTGACAACCCTGGCTTTGTCCTTTGATCACCGACTTGTCGATGGCGCCCAGGGTTCGAAATTTCTTGCCGATGTTGCGCAGATGTTGCAAGAACCCGCGATGCTCTTATCTTGGGCGTGAAGTACGCTGGCCGCCTTATCGAGTTAGTTGGCCATTTCCGTTAGTGACCAGCCATGGTTGCTCTTCCTAGACAGTCTCACTGTCAGTTTTGATTAGGATTCGATTCGAGCAAAGTTGGAGCTCAAGGACAACTTCAAATGGGAAGGGGTGTTCGCGTGGATCTGGATTCAAGGACCGAAGGCAGCACCCCCAGTTACCGAATCTCAGGCAGGGTGCCTCTCAATGACGAACGTGTCATTGCCTATCTTGAGGGTGGAGACCCGCTGGGGTATCCAATATTTGGCCTTCATGGAACTCCGGGCTGTCGTCTCGCGCGTTGGTTTGATGACGGCATTTATGAACGTGCGGGAGTCCGTTACATCACCACTGATCGCGCAGGCTTCGGTCGGTCCTCACGACATAAAGGGCGAACGGTTGCAGATGAAGCGAGCGACATTCTCGCTGTTGCAGATTTCCTTGGAATCGAACATTTCTCCGTTGTCGGTGGATCGGGTGGTGGCCCACACTCTTTGGCATGCGGCGCTTTGCTACTCAACCGTATTGAGCGAGTTGCTTGCCAATCTAGTATCGCTCCGCTTGGCGATGGTGGCATGGAGCGAAGCGAGTGGGTTGAGGGAATGGCACAAGAGCATGCAATTGAGATTTCTTGGGCTGAGGCTGGTGAAAGGACACTGAGCCATCAAATTGAAATTGAACAACGAAAGATGCTGGCACTAATATCTTCCGACCCTTCAATGTTGTTGGGTGAAAGTATGAGTAAGGGTGATCAGGCGTTCTTATTGCGCCCCGAGGTAATAAATGTTTTTAATGATGTAATAGTTGAACAAGCGATCCAAGGGGTCGGAGGATGGGTTGATGACATCCTTGCATTTACAAAACCTTGGGGTTTCGATCCATCTCATATTTCAGTACCTGTTTTGATCACTCACGGAGCAGATGACATGTCTGCACCATTAGCTCATGGAATTTGGCTCGCTGAGCACATACCAAATGCCACGATTCAGATCAACAAAACGGGTGGCCACTTGCCCGACTATTCCGGGACGGAGATTTCGGCAACTATGCGCTGGCTAACGGGACAAACTGGTAACTAAATTCGGATTACTCGAGTGTGTTCGAAGGGATAAATCTGGGCACCGGAAGCCGAACTCCAATTCAAGAATTGGCAAAATTGAAAGGGGTCCTAGGTTTTCACCCAAGACCCCCGCTCAACTCCCTTAACTCTTTGATCTGTGCCAATAGATCAGTCAAGAGAATTTGAGGCTACGGTGTCGGGGATCTAATTTGAAATTCCGATTCAACTACGACTGTGTGGAAAATACCTTCCTGTTGAAGTGTGGAGAAAAGAAAAAGGACCCAACTTAAGAGTCGAGTCCATTTTCGTGCCAAAGAGAAGGAAGGCCAAGTATGTCAGAAATTGAAGTTACAGAGAGTGGTTATTTGTGAGTTCAAGGAGACTCTTCCGATATCTCACCTTGGAACCTTTATCTTCATTCAATTCCGCGATATCCGCCTGCAAATCTTCTTCCCAGCCCAAGTTCTCATAAAATTCGCGAGCCCGTTGATTGGCGGCTAGGACATGGAGTGTTGCTTCCGTAAAGTCACGTTCCTTAGCAGCCAGGAGAACCGCTTCAACCAATTTGCCGCCAACGCCTCTTCGTTGAAACTTCGGGCTGACATACATCGATCCAATAGTTGCGACGCGGGTTCGGTCTTCGTCAACATCAACACTCGGATAAAACCGCGAGTACGCGATAACTGAGTCGTCAACAAGGGCGATCAAAGTAGCGCCCCTTGAGTTCGTAGCGCTCAGTTCTCTCATCCACTCATCGGTTAGCGAGCCGAGGTTCAGTGAATCTAGTTCTAAATCGGGTATCAGCCCCCGAAAGGCGTGCAACCACGTCGAATAATTGACTCTTGCAATGCCCGGTGCATCTTCAATGCTCGCAGCGCGAATTGTGAATTCAGTATTCACATTGGAAATGAGGTTAGAAATAGCAGCCATAGCGCCTGCTATTTGTTCGTTGCCAGACTCTCCCCAGTCGAGTAATTCATTTGCAATACTGGGTGACACCCAAAGTCTCCTGTATTGCCTTCCAGTGCTGGGGTCAGGGGCAGCTTGTTTTATTTCATCAACCATGGCAACCAAACGGACTTGTGCAAACGTCTCAGGAACCATTATCAGTTGATACCCGAAGTACTCGATGGAAGTGATCGTCACTTGAACTTCTTCCTCGGCTTCGCGGATGAGAGTCTCGGCAAAGCTCTCACCGTTTTCAGGTTTTCCACCAGGTAGGTTGTAATGCCCATTGTCTTCTAGAAGGAGTATCCGTCCGTCAGAACCAAAAATGAATCCATAAACTTGACGGACTTCGAGATTTGTTGGAACCTCGGCTTCAATCCATTTGTGAACACTCATGCGAATCTACGACATTCCAGTGCAAGTTTCTTGATGTCTACGATTGCTTCAGTGTTAACTGTAATAAGGGAGCCAATCCCCAAAGGGGCTCGAAGATTGTCCTCCTCAAACCACTGAGTCAGTACGCTCAGACTGCTCCGATTGTCTCCGTGTCCTGGATGGCGATTTCTACTCTTAAATCGTTCGAGCGCCGTAGCGACCGAACACTGACAAGCAATCTCAATGACATTATCGAATTCACGGAGCCATGCACTAGGAGTACCCGACTCGCGATGTTCGTCTGGCCTCTGCCAATGTGAAACGAGAATTACATCTCCCGCCACACGTGCAGCCTCTTCAAACTGCATATCAGCTTCACGACTACAGTTGAACCGAAATTCGGCATCGAATTCCTGAACGGACCCAAGGAGAGTTTCAAGAAAATCATCCTTGTCGATCACCTCAAAGTGAAGTTCTTCGCCCAAAAGACGTGCAAGAGTTGTCTTCCCGCTTGCCGGGAGACCGGTAATCACGATAATTGATCTGGCCACGCGGTAACGCTATAGCAGCGAAAACTATTATTGGGGAATTTGGAGTCCCAATTCCAATGGCACCTCAGGTGCGCCGTTGAGCATCAAGTCTTTAAGCATCGGTGCAAGTTGGCGAGGTGTCATGAGTTCTGTTGTGACATCAAGTTCGCTCTGCGCCCACCATCGATATTGCACAAAGGAGGCTCGTTCTAGTCCAAAGAGCGCTGTTGTATCTATCTCGAAGGACGAAGTGTGAGATAGGAACCATGTCTCGCTCACTTGATAGTTCTTCCCGTTAAATGAATATTCGTCTTGACGATTCCAAACATGCGAACCGAGATCGAAGTCAGTCAATCCAGTCTCTTCCTTCACCTCGCGCCTAGCAGCATCTTCTGGTGATTCTCCCGGCTCTATGCCCCCGCCCACTGGGCACCAAAAAATGTCCGAAGGGTTGCTTGGATCTTGTCCTTGGAAAAGAAGTACCCGGTCCAATTCATCCATTAATAGGACGCGTGCCGTGCGACGTATTATGGGCTCGGGTTTCATTCTTCGTATTGTGCCGTCAGGGAGAGTTTGTGGCAATGAACAACCTATTGGCCGATGACCAAGTCGGAAACAAGCTGAATTCCTTTGACGAGCCCATGTGATTGTGGAACTGTTCGGGCATGACGGAGAACTCGATCAAGATGCCTCGCTCACTTCCATCAGGAATGAGATTAGAACTCTCAAGGGCAAAGCTCTTACCTAATACGGAGGAGAAATTCACAGAATGGATGGACTTTCTCCACGACAATTACTCGGAGATACAAGATGGGCTAGGTGCCGAGCAGGCAATTCTTGAATCCACATTCGTACGCAATGATGAAGATGGCACTCGATGGATCTATCACTTGAGTCTCATGGGCGTGACGAGTAAGGGACTAAATACAGAGATTCCTTTGAGCGCTAAGCACAGTGAGTTCGCCAAGGAGTGTAAGGAACGCGGTTGGGAGGAATTGCAGCCAACTTTGTTCCTAGCTCCCGAGGAGGTCATTAGAAGCATGAGTGGCTGGCTCCAAATGTAACTTTGATGGGGCAGACGGATCAAATCAGATTTCTCACTTTGAGGTCGCTCATTGGGACGAAACTGGGCGCTTGAAATCTCAACAGTAACTATCTTAATAGATGCATTCCAAAGAAGGGATTGCCAATAGGTCCGTTTAGAAACACTAAAACCTCGAGATGTTCTCTCGAGGTTTTAGGTAGTAACTCAACAAACAGAGTCTGTTGCGCCCCCAACGAAGTTCTGAAACAGTACCACGAATTTCAATTCACTCGCTGTGCCTTCCGAAACGCAGATGGTTACTCTCTGTGACTTTCCTCTTTAACCATGATGACCTCTCCACATGTTCCCGCAAGGCAACAAATCGCCAAGTTAGACGTCCGTAGGAATTTTCAAGTAAACATCCCAGTCTTCGATTGTCACCCAACCTGTCGCATCATAAAGTAGCTTGCCCGCATCAGATGCCATAAGAAGACCTAATTTAGCGCCGTCCTTTCTTGCTTGATACAAAGCGTGGTTCATGATCGCACGCCCATAACCTTTCCTGACAAATCTTGGAGAGGTTGCCATATTCCAAAGGGTAATCGAATTACCAACGCGCCTAGTTATTGCGGTTGCAATTGGCTGACCACCGTCTTCGATTATCCAGATATCGCATTTAGTGTTGGAGTTTTTCAATGGGCTTGCACCTTGAGATGCCGTGTCGTAGCCCATTCTGAAAGTCTCGGACATGAGAGCAACCACTGTCTCAAAATCACTCTTCGAGGCGAGTCGTACTCGGGAATCTTCCTTAAGTTCTGCAGCCTCGAGATCCAGTGACATAAGTGGCATTGTCCCTGCCATGTTCCAGCCTTCTCCGAACTTACTTGTAAGTCCTCGAGCATGGCCGGCTAACAGGACACAAGCGGGAACAGCCATTCTTTCAATCTGCTCGGCTATTTTGCTCAAAGCGTCCTCATCATTCTGATGGACCAAAGCGACGTTTGAATCGGCGGTAGGAAAACCCGTTAGTAAATACCAAGAGGACGCTGACACTTCGAATGCCATTTCTGGAGAGGAGACCCAGTCTTCCAGCGCTCGACCCAATTGGCTCCGAAAATCTGCCACAACGACTGGATCCACAGGTCCTCGTTTCTTTCACGAAGCGTGCCAGCCACAATCTTTTGAGTCAATATGTTTGAAGTGAAAGTGCGCCCGGAGGGACGAAACTGGGCACTGGGAGTCAATAATTAATCCCTCGCTGGAACGTCATTAAAGGAGAGAATCTGGCATGCCATATATGGTTTGGGCCTTTATGGTCAAAGTCTGTTTGCTGACCATTGAAACTCTTGCGTGCATTAAAGACGGTAGATAACCTTTCACAGATCGCAATTTCAGTGCTGGATTGCCGGATAGCATTCAAGTGATAGGAGTTGTCTTGAAGGCAGTTCGGAAGGCCTCGAGCTTATTCACAAAATTGTTCGCCGCTGTAGCACTTGGAACGATTTTTATTTTTGTTAGTACCTTCGCCGTGTCGGCAACCGCTGCAACACCAGCGACCATCACCGCGACCATGAGTTCTCCAACCTGTCCCGGCTCAGCTCATTGGCATATGGCCTTGCTTGAGTATTTTGTGGGTGCAAGTGGTTCAACATTGCCTCACGACGATGGGCTCGCGAGATTGCAGACATTGGAGATACAACCATTTCTTGATGGAATCGCTACTGCCAGCGATTGTGGCGTAACCGCTGACATTGATATTTGGGATATGGGGGACGGCGTATATCCGATCACTGGGGATCCCCCACAATTGACTCAGAGAGAATTTCTTGCCAAGGGCTATGACGTTGTCATGTACAGATATCCCGATCAGGGGGGCCTCGGGACATTGTTCTTAGGGCTCGCTGGGGAGGATAGGACGATTCGATTTCCCATAACGCCCTTTGCGCTTACCTTCACCGATATCGGCGTTCCTCACGAAAGTGTGATCTGGCATGAATGGCTTCACGCAGCGGTGTTCAATATTAAGGGGCAGAGTCTGGATGAAGGCCTGCCTCCAAATGACGTCCACTACGAACATTCTAAAGACCCTAAATATAGTGATCCGCAAAACAATATTTCTACAAATTATTCGCAATTTTACTGGGATTTTACGGGTGGAAAGATCTTGATAAATGGGAAACTTTTTGGCTTCACAAAAGCGGACTGGATAAGGATCGGAACTCCAACACATCCACAAAACCTGACCGGCGCTATCGGTATCTATTCTGGACAATGGAATGCGGGAAAAGGAATTCTAAACCTTCATGTTGAGAATCCTGCCTTCTTCATTACCCTGAAAAGAAGTGGGAAGGGCGCTAGAACCATAACCGCGTCATACACCTACGATGCGACGAAGACCTTTATAAAGTTTTCACTACCGACGGATTCGAAGTGGAACGTATGCGTAACGACTAAAAGTACGACTGACGGAGCATGGATAGGGAGGAAAGTTTGTCAGGATGTGCAGTTTAGGAACATCACTCCAACCATCCATTCTCGGACTCCTTCAACTGCGAAGAAAGCAACTTCTAAATAGGTAACGCGCCCACTAATCTGACCCGGTGCTCAGGTGATTGACGGGAAGAGTCAATCTTGTGCGCCCGAAGGGACTCGGACTTCCAGATCTTCTCCCTGTTAACGACCTTGCCAGCGAGGTGAGCGTTTCTCTTTGAAAGCTCGAGGACCTTCTTGTGCATCTTCGCTGAGATAGACCGGAGCCCAAATCTCGTTCGCTCTCTGGCGAGCGTCGCCAAGAACTGAATCAAGGATATTGCGAACCATCGCCTTTCCCGCTGCAACTGAAAGCGGGGCATTGGCTGCGATTTGTTGAGCAAGATCTCGACTTGTATTTTCTAATTCTCCCGACGGAACGACGAAGTTGACCAGTCCCACGCTATGGGCCCTGAATGCGGTTATGGGTTGCGCAGTAAGGAGGAGCTCCATAGCAACCCGTGGTGGAATCATCAGTGGAAGAGGAGAGGCCCACGGTGCGCCACGACCGTGGCGAGCCTCTGTGATGCCAAAGGTTGCATGACTGGCGGCGATGACGAGATCGGCTTGCTGGGCGAGAAAGAACCCGCCGCCGAGGGCAACTCCATTCACGGCGGCGATCACTGGTTTATGAGTTGCCAAATCTGGGATGAAGTCATCAGGTGGAATAGTGAGATTTTGTTCGGACATTTCTTTCAGATCGGCGCCTGCGCTAAATGCAGTTTTGCCGGTTGCGGTGACAATAAGCACTTTGGCTTGATCGTTGTCGGTGAAAGATTTAAGTGACTCGCGGATTCCTTCTCGAACAGTGGAGTTCAACGCGTTGCGGGATTCTGGCCGATTGATGGTGATGGTGGCGATGCCGCCTGAGACCTCGTATAGCAATTCATCATTGGTGGTCATGATGCAGCCAATCCAAGACTGCGGGCAATCAGCATCTTCTGCACCTCACTTGTTCCCTCACCTATCTCCAGGATCTTGGAGTCGCGATAATGACGAGCGACTAAATATTCGTCCATGAATCCGTAACCCCCGAAGATCTGAGTCGCGTCGCGTGCGTTGTCCATTGCTGCATCGCTGGCTACCAGTTTGGCAATTGATGCTTCAGTTTTAAAATCTTTGCCGGCGGCCTTCAGGGATGCCGCATGGTAATAGGCAAGGCGTGCAACGTGGGTCCGTGCTTCCATCTCTGCAATCTTGAACGCGATCGACTGATGCTGGCCGATCATTTTTCCAAATGCTTTGCGTTCTTTGGCGTATCGCACCGATTCATCGACGCATCCTTGCGCCGCTCCAACGGCAAGGGCGGCTATCGCGATGCGGCCGTCGTCTAGTGCGTGGAGGAAGTTGGCGTAACCGCGTCCTCGCTCGCCTAGGAGGTTGCTTGCTGGCACCCGAACATTGGTGAATGAGAGTGGATGCGTATCGGAGGCATGCCATCCCAATTTGAAGTAGGAGGGTTCCACAACGAAACCAGGGGTCCCATTTGGAACGATGATCGTGCTGAGCTCCTTTGATCCATCGGCCTTTGTCCCGGTAATACAGGCGACGATGACCAAAGACGTAATGGAAGTTCCCGAATTAGTGATGAAGGTCTTGGAGCCGTTGATGACCCACTCATCGCCTTCAAGGCGAGCGGTAGTGCGCAGACTACTGGCGTCACTGCCTCCGTCTGGCTCGGTGAGGCCGAATCCGGCAAGAGCTTCGCCGGTCATGAGCGATGGAAGGTATTTCTTCTTCTGCTCTTCGCTTCCAGTTTGGAAGATCAGCATCGACCCTAAACCGACTCCTGCCTCTAGGGTGACGGCAACGCTCTGGTCAACGCGGGCCAACTCTTCAATCGCAAGGCAGAGAGAAAGAAAGTCGCCGCCCATTCCGCCGACTTCTTCGGGGAAGGGCAGACCAAAGATCCCCATTGCTCCCATCTTCTTGATCACCTCATAGGGGAAGCTCTGTTCTCTGTCGTGTTTGGCCGCCACGGGGGCGATGACTTGATTGGCGAAGTCCCGGACCGTTTCGGCCAGGGTCTGGTGATCCTCTGACAATTGCATTAACGCTGAGTTCATTTTTTATCCGCCATTCTGTTCTTATCCACTAATGCGATCGCGGTCTTGGAGCGGATTGCCAGTCCGGTCGTGTCGCGAAGCCAGCGGCTTGTGTCGAGTAGTGCTTCGAAGTTGATGCCAGTAGAGATTCCGAGTCCGTGCAATTGCCAGACGAGATCTTCGGTGGCTAGGTTTCCTGTGGCGCTCTTGGCGAATGGGCACCCGCCTAAACCTCCAATGGAGGAGTCCACTGTTGTGATGCCCTCAAGAAGGGCAGTGAGCGTGTTTGAGAGGGCTTGGCCGTAAGTGTCGTGAAAATGCACGGCCAGGAGCGACCGCGAAATTCCGCGAGCCTCTAACGTGTTGAGTAGGTCTATGACATCACCGGGTGTCGCAACTCCGATTGTGTCGCCGAGCGAGAGTTCGGTGATTCCGTCTTCGAATAATCTTTCCGCCACATCGGCGACCTTTTGCGTGGCAACCTTTCCCTCCCAAGGATCACCGAAACACATGGAGATGTATCCGCGCACTTGTAGACCTGCGTCTCGTGCTTCTTTGATGACGGGGCTAAAGATGTCGAGGGAAGCCGCAACGGTGTTGTTGAGATTGGCCTTGGCAAATGATTCGGTTGCGCTTGCGAAAACTGCAATCTCGCGCACACCTGCTTTCATCGCGCGATCCAAGCCTTTTTGGTTGGGGACCAGTGCACTCATCCGATGTGTGGCGAGAAGCGGGGCCAACTCTTCTAATAGTTCTGTCGCGTCTGCCATTGCCGGGACGAGATCGGGCCGGACGAAGCTTGCAACTTCGATTGCGGGAATTCCGGCACCCGCGAGCCGCACAATCAAATCTGCTTTCACGAGTGTGGATAGAACCTTGGATTCATTCTGTAAGCCGTCGCGCGGTCCGACCTCGTATACGGTGACTGCTTTGGGGAGTGCGCCTTGATCAAACATCTTCAACTACCTCCAGCAAGAGTTGTCCAACTCGCACCTTGGCACCGAATGCGACATTGCACTGCAGGACATGGCCAGGACGTCTGGCACGAACGACGTGCTCCATCTTCATTGCTTCAATGACGACGAGGGGGTCGCCGATATCTACTTGATCACCGATTGCGACGTTGACGGCGATGACCACGCCAGGCATTGGGCTCACTATTTCGTCGCTTAGTTGATCTGCGGAAATACGGCGATCTCCAGTCTCTTTTACCAACCATGTACCGAAAGATGGATGATGGAGCCAGAGGTCATCGTCGTCGCGCCAAGAATCCACGACGAGTGCAGAGTCGCCATCGGTTGGCACGTCATACCGCACGCCATTGATATACGCGGCCACCGTCGCTGTCGGCATTCCGTTGAGGCGCCATCCATCGGCACGCCAAGATCCAGCCTTCGAAGATGAAGTTGCGATTGCTGAATAGGCTGACAGGACGGACGACGGTGGATTCGCGCGTTCAAGCTTGCGCGCTTCGAGATACTTGGTGTCGTAGTTGGAATCTTGAATCTCTGCCAGATGCAGTAGAGCGATCAAGAAATCGATATTGGTAGTTACGCCGAGTAGAACCGTCTCCGACAGCGCGTCTTTCAAACGCCTCAATGCGGATGAGCGATTATCACCCCAGCAGGCAATCTTGGCCAACATCGGATCAAACGAGGATGAGACCGGTAGGCCATCCTGAATCGCCGAATCTGTCACCGTGTGAGCGGTCCCGGCTGGGCTGAATTTGCCGATGACCCCGCCTGTCGGGAGAAAACCGTTGAAGGCGTCCTCTGCATAAATGCGCGCCTCCATCGCGTGCCCTTTGAACTCGCGAACAGGTATCACATCCTTGAGTGATTCTCCTGCCGCAAGACGAAGTTGGCATTCAACGAGATCCAACCCGGTGATCATTTCAGTGACGCGGTGCTCCACCTGTAGGCGCGTGTTCATCTCCATGAAGTAGAAAGTCTTGGGGGAGTCTGCATCGACGATGAATTCAATTGTGCCTAGATTTTGGTAATCAATAGCAGAGGTCAATGCCAATGCGGCGGCGCCCATGATTTCGCGGTTGGCCAGCGAGAGCTGTGGCGCTGGCGCCTCTTCGACAACCTTCTGATGGCGTCGTTGGAGTGAGCATTCGCGTTCGCCTAGATGCGTGCTGTCACCATAGTTGTCTGCAACTACCTGGAACTCGATGTGTCGTGCGCGTAAGAGGTACTTCTCGACGAGCAACGTATCGTCGCCGAAGGCGGCAAATGACTCCCGTCGTGCACTTGGGAGTACGTCGCGCAGTTCGTCGACGTTGCGAGCTACATGAAGTCCCTTGCCGCCGCCACCAGCGGCTGGTTTCACCAACAAAGGAAATTCAAGCCCTGCGCAGGCATCGAGCAGATCATCGTTTGACATCTGTGGCTCGCCTATCCCTGGCACCACTGGGACGCCCGCGCGAATCGCATACTCTCGCGCCGAGATCTTTCCGCCCATCGCAGTCATTGCGTGCGCAGGCGGGCCGATGAAGACTAATCCCGCGTCCTTGCATGCCCTCGCGAACTCGGCGTTCTCGGCGAGGAATCCATATCCCGGGTGTACCGCTTGGGCTCCACTTGTTTGGGCGGCTGCGATCATCTGTTGGATGTCGAGATACCCGGTTTGTTCGCCATCACTCAATAGATAACTCTCTGGAATTCGTTGGACATGGAGAGAGTCGCGATCGTGGTGGGTATAGACGCTGACAGCGTCGATCCCAAGTCTTTCAAGTGTTGCGTTTACCCGTAACGCGACTTCTCCGCGATTTGCGATAAGAACTTTTGAGAACACCATTACATCCGGAAGATTCCAAAAGAGCTTGCAGGCAGTGGTGAAAGACCAGAAACGGACAGCGCCAACGACAGCACTCTTCGCGTATCGCGGGGATCGATGATTCCGTCGTCCCAGAGCCTTGCGGTCGAGAAGTATGCGCTACCTTCTTCCTCGTACTTCGCCAGGATCGGGGCCTTGAACTCTTCGACATCCTCCGTTGTCCATTCCTCGCCGCGCGCGGCAAGCTGGTCCGACTTAACCGTTGCAAGAACCGAGGCTGCTTGTTCACCACCCATTACCGAGATTCGCGCGTTGGGCCACATCCATAAGAACCGGGGGTCATACGCTCGTCCACACATTGAGTAGTTGCCCGCACCAAAGGAGCCGCCGATGACCACCGTGAATTTCGGTACCCGGGTGCAGGCCACGGCAGTCACCATCTTCGCGCCATGCTTTGCAATTCCGCCGGTCTCGTATTCGCGCCCGACCATGAAGCCGGAAATGTTCTGAAGGAAGACCAGAGGGATTTTTCGTTGGTCGCAGATTTCGATGAAATGCGCGCCTTTGAGGGCGGATTCGCTAAATAGGACACCGTTGTTTGCGATGATTCCCACGGGGTAGCCGTCGATGTGGGCAAACCCGGTAACCAGGGTCTCGCCGTACTCGGCTTTGAACTCGAGGAATCTGCTTCCATCGACGATTCTGGCGATGACTTCGCGCACGTCGTATGTTGTTCTTGTGTCGGTAGGCACTATGCCGAGGAGTTCCTCGTCGCTATAAAGCGGCGACTCCGCCTCTGCTTCCGGCTTCAGCCAGCTCTGACCTTGTGGGAGAGTGGAGACGATCGAGCGAACAACCTTGAGTGCCTCACCCTCGCTTTCCGCCAAATGGTCGGTGACCCCCGAAACGCGAGAGTGCATTGCTCCGCCACCCAAATCCTCGGCGGTGACTTCCTCCCCAGTCGCCGCCTTAACCAAAGGTGGGCCGCCTAAAAAGATATGACCTTGTCCTGCAACGATCACGTTCTCGTCGCTCATCGCGGGAACGTATGCGCCTCCCGCGGTGCAAGCACCGAGAACCGCAGAGATTTGCGGAATGCCTGCCGCGCTTAGTTTTGCTTGATTGAAAAAGATCCGGCCGAAGTGGTCTCTATCTGGAAAAACTTCATGTTGAAGTGGCAGAAACGCGCCACCTGAATCGACGAGGTAAATGCACGGGAGGTTATTTGCCATCGCAATCTCTTGGGCGCGCAGATGTTTCTTGACCGTCATGGGGTAATACGTCCCGCCTTTGACCGTCGCATCGTTTGCGATGATCATTGATGGACGATCGCTGACGATTCCAATACCGACAATCAAACCCGCCCCCGGCGCCTCGTCGTTGTACATGCCATGTGCAGCCAACGGTGAGAGCTCAAGAAACGGGGAACCGGGATCGAGAAGATGTGTCACGCGATCTCGTGGCAGCAGCCTTCCACGCTCTTTGTGACGAGTACGCGTGCTCTCCGGACCACCGAGGGCCGCACGGGACATCTGCTCGGTGAAGTTGTCGATGAGTTTGCGGAAGGCAGCCTCCCTGTCGCGAAAGGAAGGATCGCGAACATCAACTGTGGTCGATATTCGTGGCAGGCTCATGATCCTCCGCTATTGTTAGTGATCGTTAACATTATTAGGATAGCCTCATGGTCACCCAAAATGGAAGACCTCGAGGCGTGTTTTTGATTTGGAGGCAGGATGGGAACCCGCGAGCGGCTTCTTGAAAACGGCGCTGCACTCTTTGCTGCCAAAGGTTTTCACGGAGTTGGAGTTGAGGAATTGGGGGAGTCCGTCGGCCTCACTGGACCCTCGATGTACCGGCATTTCCGCACAAAGAGCGCTCTGCTGGCCGAGATGCTCATCACCGTCAGCCAGTCTCTACTTGAGGGGGCAACCGAAGTCATCGAGGAGAGCCTTGATCCCAAGGAGACTCTCTCTGCATTGATCAACCGTCACGTTGAATTCGCGATCACCTATCCAGACCTTATCAGAGTTCACGAGCGCGATTTCGGCAATTTAGAAGAGGATGACGCCCGACAGGTCAGGCGCCTCCAGCGACGATATGTTGAACTCTGGGTTGAACAGATCCAGCGTGTAAGGCGAAACGAATCTCCAGAGTCTGCGCGCACGATGGCGCATGCAGTCTTTGGATTGCTCAACTCAACGCCGCGACTGCGTTCTGGCCAACAACGTAATGAGGTTGCAGAACTTATGGCCGGCCTTGCACAGAGAGCAATACTGCCCTGATTTTGAGCAGGTTCCCTTGTGCGCGTAGGGATGAAACTGGGCACTGGGAAACCCCTCTTGATCTGATTGGAGACAGATACTTTCTTCCGGGCGTCAGCGAACTAACAAGTCTCATTGCATATTTGATCCTCTCGTGCCAAAGTTTCGTGAAACAAACCGACCGGAGGATAAGCGATGGCGACAGGAAAGAAGCCCGCAAAGGCGGCAAGCAAACTGCTAAGTAGCAGGAGTTCAAGTACAAAAGTCAAAAAGGTGGCGGCGAGCGCTTTGGCGCAAACCCCAAAGAAAAAGCGAGGCAAGTCTTAAGGGTGAACTTGAGAAGGTTCTTCTCTAGAACGGATCGATCTAAAGGAACTAATGAATCCCTGGAACGAAATGGTATTCCGTTATCACCGTTTGAAGCCCTCGAAACCTTGTTTGGCCTATATTCAACCAAGTCGAATTTTCTTGCACGGATTCATAACGATCTCCGCGGAATGGGGAATCAGAGTTTCAAGCTCTTCACAAGGTTGCCTTTTTTCCTTCCCGCAATAAATGAAGGTTGTCTTTTCTTGGAAAAACAAGGTGGTGAACAAGAGGCGATCCATAAATTGTGTATTCGGGCGATACAGGATGCTGAACGATATGTAAAAGCAATGCTTATCGATGATCCCGCCACATGCAATAATGTCTCTAGAGATCTCATGGAGATTGAATCGTTGATCTTGGACTTTTCGGTTGATTCCAATCGTATGACTTTATGGCTAGAGCAAAACGAATCCGCAGCAAAGGACTTTGCTTTTGGCTCCCTTAATAAACGATTTAAAGAAGCGGCAAACATTCACAAAAAATACGCAACACCAAACTACAGCGAATACATAATGCATTCAGAACATCTCCATGTAAGAGCGAATAGTTGGAATTTTTCTTGCGGTGATGCTGACACTGACCTTCATTTACTTTGCCTTGAACTGACTGAACATTTACTGAGGGTCTGTACGGCCGTAATTCTGTTTACTAATCAAGGGGAATACGATGAGGTTTTGACCAGAACTCTTCAAGACGAACTCTCTCAATTAAACTATATGCGCCAGCTTTCTCACGAAATGATTGCACGCGCCAATGAAGTTTTGGCAGGAGAAGGGCTAAAATTTCCTGATCGAACTGTCTATAAGATTTCAGAATTTCCAGGCGGACTTCGAATCACTCCTTCCGACCACGATAGCAGGGAGTCGGAACCAGCCTCTGACCTCAACGAATAGGGAACTCAGAGCGTGCGCCCGAAGGGATTCGGACTTCTAACTATTTGAACCTCTACAGAGAACTTGTTTAAGCCTCATTGGTTTCTGTTGCTTCTTCTATTGCGATCACAAGTGGCTTGCGCTCTAGCAATGCCGCGGCGATTAGGGGGCCGACGATGTCGGCTTGCCATTGTCGCGCACCAAGTTCAACGAGGCTGGCTGTGACTGCATCGGTTCTTAGTGTCATCGTCGAGCCCTCAGGCGGACTCCAACAAATTCTTCGAACCAGTTCGGGGGAAATGAGATTCTCTGGTGGGATAGAAAGTTTCTCTGCTTCGGTTTCTATTGCCGCTCTTGCGTGAGAGAGCGGGGCGAACTTTGTGGGGAACTTATCGCGCCAGATTTTGACTGGCGGCATGGCATCCGTATCTGCCCGCATCGCAGGCCAATGGCTCTCTGGCACTGCTATGCCGGCGTTGATGGCGTTCAGCCATTGCGCGCTATGTTCGAACCACCGGGCTCTTGCGCCGATTGGTTTAAGCACCTTCTCCATCTCGGCCCTCGTTTTTGGAACGTGGAGTGCAAGTTCCAAGAGCGCGGCATCTGAAAGGAACTTGCCGGGTGCCACATCTGCGTCGTGGGCCAATGTGTCTCGTTCATGCCATAGGGATTTGATGATGGCCAACTGATCTCGTCGTTTCACTTTGTGAATTCCAGAGGATCGTCGCCACGGTTCCTTGCGAGGTGGCGAAGGTGGCGCTTGAAGTATTGCGCTGAATTCCTGGGCCGCCCAATCGGATTTTCCTTGGGCATCGAGAAGCTCACCTATTTTCTGGCGCAGTTCGACAAGTAGTTCGACATCAAGGGCAGCGTAGGTGAGCCATTCCTCTGGGAGCGGGCGATGTGACCAATCGACGGCACTGTGCTCCTTCGCAAGGGAAATGCCAAGGAGACTTTCGACCAATGCTCCTAAGCCAACACGCGGAAGACCTGCAATCCGTCCGCCCAATTCAGTATCGAACAATCTCGAAGGATGAAGTCCTACCTCGCGAAGACAAGGGAGATCTTGAGTGCTTGCGTGAAGGATGACTTCATCAGTGCGAATCAATTCATTGAGCTTCTGAAAAAGGGGATGTATCTCGAATGGATCCTGCTGGTGGAAAGGAATGGGGTCGATCAGATGAAGTCCGCCGTCGGCACGTTTGATTTGAATGAGATACGCACGAGAACTGTATTTGTATCCAGATGCACGTTCGGCATCAATAGCAAAGGCGCCGCTTCCGCTGTCAAGCCTTTCGAGGGCGTCGTCGAGTTCTTGTTCGGTCGTTATTACCGAGGGCGTCCCACCCATCGGCTTAAGAAGTGGAGTGGCACCTTCGCTCTCTTGTATTTGTTCGGTCATTGATTAGCGTCGGCCGCGATTATTCGAGTTCGTCTGCGGATTGATTGCCGTGACGCCATCGGGAATTGGTGGAAGACCTGACAGCTCGGCAAGAAGCGTGCACCAGCCTTGAATGTGCGCGCGGATGTCTTCAGTCGTGGTGATTAGAGGCGTCCATGATGCTCTGATTTCAATTTCTGCTTCGTCACTTCGTGGCGAGAGTTTTCCGAAGGACGCACTCGCAACTCGAGTCACAGTTCCGCTGGCGGCGACGTACTTGCAACCTGCGAGCGAGAGCGATTCCAAGAGCCAGTTCCAACCGACCTCAGGAAGCAGCGGGTCTTCTTGCATCACGACATCGACATCGGCCCGAATGTAGGTGACACATCTGAATTCGCCTTCCCAAGTTTCCTGACCACCGGGCTCGTGAAGCAGAACAAAGCGTCCAGAGGCAATTTCATCCTCGGCATCTCCAAGAAGGCCGTTGCTCACATCGGCGGAGAATGCGTACGAAAATGCGGCCAACTTCTGCGGTGGGGGAACTTCCTCGAGAAGAATTTCTGCACGAGGAGTAAAGGCACGCAAGGCGTCGACAACTTTTGCAAAGCCCTTTGCGTCCACTG
>CAYXIS010000005.1:0-23586 GCA_964465545.1 uncultured Bifidobacterium sp.
GGCAGGATCAGGAGGCTAAGGCTACCAGTGCCTCGACCACCTTCTCGACGTGGTCGTTGACTATCACTACGTCGAACTCCTTGGCCGCCGCTAGCTCGCTAGCAGCCAACTCCAGCCTGTGTGAGCGCCTTTCGGGCGAATCAGAGCCTCGACCCTCAAGCCGCGAGACAAGTTCCTCCCAGCTAGGTGGCTCCAAAAAGACAAGAATTGCCTCTTGACTGTGGGTGCGCACCTGTCGGGCTCCGTCAATTTCTATTTCGAGCAAGACATTTTTGCCCGCTGCGATGGCTTTCTCTACGCCATCGCGAGGAGTCCCATACTTCGCACCAGCAAATTGTGCCCACTCAAGAAACTCGTCCCTATGGATCTTGGCGTCAAACTCGTCTTCAGTGAGAAAGTAGTAGTCGACTCCGTTTCTCTCATTATGGCGAGGATGGCGTGTTGTGGCAGAGACGCTAACCCAGAAATTGTCGCTCGCCTCTCGTAGCCGAGTTGCTACTGTGCTTTTTCCTACTCCGCCGGGTCCTGAAAGAACCAGCAACCTTCCGCGATGCCCCACCGGCTTGAACTCGGAGATAAGTTCGGTCCGCTGGTGAACGCCCAGTCCTTGTATTCGGCGAGGCTTTGAAATGGCCATTCGCTCCATGATTGCTGCCGCGCGGATCTTTCCTACGCCTGGAAGGGCTTCTAGAAGTTCGCTCACCCTCATTTTCGCAATAGCCGGATCAGACTTGGCAGCGATTAGAACATCGGAAATTCCCATCGTCCCCGCTTTTACTTTCGCTTTTACGTCGGCCCTCGTACGCCTTGAGTGGGCAGCCTTGATCAGGGCATCCGCTCGCTGTTCAGGGGTCAATGCAGGCGGCACGGGCATGGCGATAATCTACCTGTATGAGGTCTATTACTTAAGTTGAGAAGCGATAGATGCCGCTCGATCAGAAAGTGCATCAAAGCCTTGCGCCCATGCATTTGTAATTGGTCGCCCGATCACCAAATACGATGCCCCGGCTTCCAATGCACCTCTGGGATCCATCGTCCTATGCTGATCATCTTCGACCGCCTCGGACAAAGGTCTCACGCCGGGGGTAATGATGGAAATATCGGGGCCGACGGCCTTACGCACGGCTGAGATTTCTAGCGGAGAACAAACGATGGCTCGGGCCCCTGCAGATGTGGCCAATCGTGCCAATCTCACGGCGGTATCAAGGGGGCCAGAATCAAAGCCAAGTTCGCTTAGATCCGCAGTTCCAAGAGAGGTCAGGACTGTGACCGCCGCAATCTCGATATCCGGCGCTTCCTTTACCGCGGCCGCGACCATTGCTCTCCCCCCAGATGCATGAACCGTAAGAAATCGAGGCTTCGCTCCCATAATTTGACGAGTCGCGCCGGCAACGGTGTTTGGAATATCGTGCAATTTCAAATCAAGAAAGATATCCGCATCGGTGATCTCTTTGATTTGTTTGACCCCTTCAATTCCCAATGCGGCAAAAAACTCCAATCCCAATTTGAATCCCGAGACGGAATCCTGAGTGGCCATTATCCACGTCTTCGCCACGTCCAGATCGGAAGTGTCGATGGCCAAAAAAATGGGAGCCTTGGCACTCATTTGGATCCGTCCTTATCTACTCATCACGATGGGCAAATCCCACGGCGTCTGTTAGCGAATTGAAGCCCTTTTCGATGAGAAGTTCGCGCAATTCACTCTGAACGTTGATGACAGCCTTCGGGTTGGAGAAAGTGGCGGTCCCCACACTGATTCCACTAGCGCCCGCCAAGACCAATTCGAGGGCGTCGCGACCCGAGCGGACTCCGCCCATTCCTAAGATCGGAATCTTCGGAAAGGCCTGATGGACCTGATAGACAGCGCGGACTGCGACCGGTCGAATAGCGGGTCCCGATAGTCCCCCGGTCTTTCCCGCAAGGTGCGGGCGCATGGTATCCACGTTGATGACCATTCCAAGGATGGTGTTGATCAGCGAGAGTCCATCTGCGCCTGCATCAATTACGCCACGAGCGATATCAACGATGTCAGTCACATCAGGTGAAAGCTTCACGAGAATAGGAATATCCCCGCCCAAGACCCTGCGTACAGCATCAACAACGGCGCGCGATGCCTGAGGATCGCATGCGAAAACAAGACCGCGATTTTCAACATTGGGACAAGAGATATTCACTTCAACGGCGGATATACCCCCCATTGACCTAAGTTTCCTTGCAAGCACCGCATACTCATCAACATTCTCGCCTGCGATAGAGACTATAACTCGTGCGTTTTGCTGCAAGAGCCAAGGAATGTCATTTGCCAAAAAGGCGTCTATGCCGGGGCCTTGCAGTCCAACGGAATTAAGCATTCCGCTTGGAGTTTCTGCCATTCTCGGAGTTGGGCGGCCAGAACGCGCCTTTAGCATGATCGACTTAGTCACGACAGCACCAATGTCGCGCAATGGGAAGAATTGCGATAGTTCCTTGCCAGAACTCGCGCAACCGCTCGCGGTAAAAAGCGGTGTGGGAAACCATGCAGGACCCAGTGTCGTGGAGAAATCGAATTCAGTCATGAACTATCTCGCCACCTTTCCGACGAGATCCCACTGAACTTTTGAACCGTCCATTACAGGGCCGTCTATACATGAGCGGAGCATCACTGCGTTTCCGTCCACGCCTTCCACGGGTAGCACACAGGTCATACAAACGCCTATGCCGCACGCCATTGACTCCTCTACAGCACATTGATGGACGATGTCAGACTCATCAGCAATGTGCGAGATTGCAGCTAGCATCGGCATCGGACCGCACGAGTAGATGACGTCCACTACTCCCTCCTGAATGAGGGACGCGATGGGATCGGTCACTTTCCCAAGTGTCCCCGCACTGCCATCCTCGGTGTATATCTTGAGCGAGTTGACAGAACGTTTGCCTTCGATTGGTGCGTAGATTTTCGCCGCTGTGCTTGCACCAAGGATCATGTCGACGCGACAACCGCGAGATTTGAGGACTTCAGCCAGGCCAAACAAGGGCGCAGATCCATATCCGCCACCGACTAGGAGTGCTTGTGCAGGTTCAGTTGGTATTCCGAACGCCGTGCCCAGCGGGGCTACGACGTCAAGGGTTGCTCCTTCAGATTGCGAGCACAACCATCTACTGCCTGCGCCATGCGGAGCGATGATCAACTCCAGGGTTCCATCGCCTTTGTCACTTCGGTGCGATACGCGAGATATCGCAAAGGCGCGACGTAGGATCAATCCGGAATTCTCACCTCCGACACTAATGGCCACGAAATTGCCCGGGCGGCAATTGTGAACTATTTCACCAATATTCAGAAGAATCTGGTGATACTGACCGATTCGTTTATTGCCCACCACGGTGGCGCTGATCTGTTGGGCGTGCCTGTTGATTGGACTCATTACTGCGCCAACCACTCTTGCAACGGACGGACACTGAACTCGCCCTTTTGCAGGAATTGGATTCCAGAAACGGCAGCGTTGAAACCAGCGGTAGTCGTGATGCAAGGGATAGAGCGTTGAACCGCTGCGGTGCGGATTAACCAGCCATCTTGTCTGGTACCGCGGCCTACTGGCGTGTTGATGACCAGGTCTACGCTTCCTGACGCAATCAAGTCCACCGCAGTTCTCTCGCCGAAAAGCCCGGGACCTTCGGAATTCTTTCGAACAGTCGCCGTCTTGACTCCTTCGTCTGCCAAGAACTTCGCCGTGCCAGCTGTTGCAATCAACCCGAAACCCATCTGCGCCAAGGCGCGAGCTGGTTCGACTCCCGCTGCCTTGTCCTTGTCGGCAAGAGAGATGAATACCTGCCCTGATTTCGGAAGGGGTCCAAATGCGGCGATTTGAGACTTTGAATAGCTCTCGCCGAAGGTCTGAGCAATTCCCATTACTTCGCCCGTCGAGCGCATCTCAGGCCCAAGAACGGCATCCACGCCTCGACCATCGGTGCGTCTGAAACGATTCCACGGGAGAACCGCTTCCTTTACAGATACTCCATTGGCTTGACCATCACCGTGACTAGGCAGGAGGCCTTCTATTCGAAGGTCGACGATAGTTGCGCCGAGTGCGATACGAGCCGCCGCTTTAGCCAAAGGAACACCAGTTGCTTTGCTGACGAAAGGCACAGTGCGAGAGGCTCGCGGATTCGCCTCAAGAACATAGAGCACATTCTCCGCCATCGCGAATTGGATATTAATCAGACCGCTTACTCCGACTCCGCGTGCAATCTTTTCCGTCGCTTCACGAATCTCAACAAGTTGCTCGGTAGTTAATGTCATCGACGGAATAACACAGGCACTATCTCCTGAATGAACCCCTGCCTCCTCGATGTGCTCCATGACGCCACCAAGAAATAACTCATGACCATCAAAGAGGGCATCAACATCAATTTCGATTGCCGAATCCAGAAAACGATCAACCAGAACAGGATGGTCTGGAGTGATGTCGGTTGCTCGTGTGATAAAACCGCCTAAGGCGGCATCATCATAAACGATCTCCATTCCGCGTCCTCCAAGGACGAAGGACGGGCGGACAAGCACCGGATAGCCGATGCGATGAGCGATTTCAAGGGCCTCTTGATGCGAGGAAGCCATCCCAAAGGCCGGCGCGGTCAGCCCCTGCTCCTTCAGTACAAGACCAAATGCGCCTCTATCTTCAGCCAAATTGATTGCCTCTGGACTAGTTCCCAGAATGATGACGCCAGCCGCCTTCAAGGCTGCTGCCAATCCAAGTGGCGTCTGGCCGCCTAGTTGAGTGATCACGCCGACCAGCGGACCCGCTTGCATCTCTGCATGTACAACTTCAAGGACATCTTCAAGTGTGAGCGGCTCAAAATAGAGTCGATCGCTCGTGTCGTAGTCAGTGGAGACGGTCTCGGGGTTGCAGTTGATCATGATCGTTTCGTACTCATGTTTGTGCAGTTCGAACGATGCGTGGACGCACGAATAATCGAATTCGATACCCTGGCCGATTCGGTTTGGCCCACTGCCGAGGATTATCACTGCGGGCTTCGTTCGCGCACGCACTTCGGTTTCTTCCTCGTAGCTTGAGTAATGATAAGGAGTAAAGGCCTCGAACTCAGCAGCACAAGTGTCTACCGTCTTGTAAACAGGGCGGATATTGAGATGGTGACGTTGTCTTCTTACTTCCTCTTCAGTGACGCCACGGAGTTCGGCTATTTGAGCATCCGAGAATCCCATCTGCTTTGCAGTTTTGAGAAGATCTTCGCTCAGTTCACCAGGAGCAGCGATTTCCTCTGCCTGCGCGTTGATTACGCAAATCTGGTTCAAGTACCAGCGATCGATTTTTGTTGCCGCGTAGACCTCTTCAACAGTGGCACCGAACCAGAGCGCCTGCTGTACTTCTTTGAGGCGGTATTCGGTTGGTATCTGCATGGAGGCAAGTAGCGCGAGTTTGACGCTTTCAACACTATCGGTTGGCCATGTGAATGGGGCCTCCTTCCTCTCAAGAGAGCGGAGGGCTTTCTGAAGCGCCTCGGGAAATGATCGCCCGATTGCCATGGCTTCGCCGACGCTCTTCATTGTGGTTGTCAAGCGTGGATCAGCATCTGCAAACTTTTCAAAGGCAAAACGCGGAATCTTAACGACCACATAATCCAAAGTTGGTTCGAAGGAAGCGGGCGTAACTTTGGTTATGTCGTTCTGAATTTCATTGAGGGTGTACCCGATTGCCAATTTAGTGGCGATCTTGGCTATCGGAAATCCAGTTGCCTTTGATGCTAGGGCACTTGAGCGAGAGACTCTCGGGTTCATTTCAATGACAATGATCCGGCCAGTGTCGGGGTTTACTGCGAATTGAATATTGCAGCCACCTGTATCTACGCCGACTTCGCGAATGATCTTCAAGGAGAGGTCACGAAGCTTCTGGTATTCAACGTCGGTCAATGTCATAGCAGGTGCAACCGTTATGGAATCACCCGTATGGACTCCCATAGGGTCTACGTTCTCAATCCCACATACGATCACGACGTTGTCGCTATGATCTCGCATTACTTCAAGTTCGAACTCTTTCCAGCCCAAAATGGATTCTTCGAGAAGGACTTCAGAGGTCGGGCTGTGACGCAAGCCGGCGCCCGCAATCTGCTGAAGGTGCTCCGCGTCGAAAGCGATCCCCGATCCCAATCCACCCATAGTGAAGGAAGGCCTGACAACTACCGGATAGTTGAGTATCTCTGCGGCGGCAAAACAATCTTCAAGTGAATGGCAAACGATGGATTGAGCCGACTCTCCTCCAACTTTTTCGACGATGCCTCGGAAAAGTTCCCGATTCTCGCCCCTTTGGATTGCTTCCACATCGGCGCCGATGAGGCGGACTCCGAACTTCGAAAGCGTGCCCCGTTCATGTAGCGCTATGGCGGCATTAAGGGCAGTTTGACCTCCAAGCGTCGCCAATACCGCATCTGGCCTTTCTATCTCAATGATCCGCTCTAAGTATTCGGGGGTGATGGGCTCTATATACGTGGCGTCTGCAAATTCGGGATCGGTCATGATGGTGGCTGGATTTGAATTCACAAGAACTACGCGAATGCCTTCGGCTTGCAGGACTCGGCACGCCTGGGTTCCCGAATAGTCAAACTCGCAAGCCTGTCCAATGACAATGGGCCCACTGCCAATCACTAATACGCTCTTGATGGAAGTATCTAGTGGCATCAGGCATCGACTCGTTTCGTAGACATCATCTCGATAAAGCGGTCGAAGAGATATGCCGCATCGTGGGGGCCCGCGGCCGCTTCAGGGTGATACTGGACGCTGAAGGCCGGTATCTCCAACATGCGAATCCCTTCAACAACGCCGTCGTTCAAACTTATGTGGCTGACCTCCCCAGGTCCGTACACGGTGGAAAAAGTGTCTTCAGTCGGGGCCTGTAAAGCGAAGCCATGGTTGTGCGCGGTGATTTCCACCTTCCCTGTCGTCTTGTCAAGCACGGGCTGGTTGATTCCGCGGTGGCCGAATTGAAGTTTGTATGTTGTGAATCCGAGCGCTCTTCCGAGTATCTGATGGCCGAAGCAGATCCCGAATATCGGAACTTCAGCGGTAAGCAAAGATCTCACAAGGTCGACAACTTCGTTCATGGTCGCAGGGTCCCCTGGACCGTTAGAAAGAAAGACCCCATCCGGTGCCATCTGCTGAATCTGAGCAAAAGTTGTGTTGTACGGGATGACGTGAACCTCAACGCCGCGCTCGGAAAGGAGCCTAGGCGTCGAATACTTGATTCCTAGATCCAGTGCGGCAACCGAAAAGCGTTTTTCTCCTATTGCGGGGATCACGTATGGCTTAGATGTTGAGACATCTTCGACAAGGTGGGCGCCGGTCATTGAAGGACTCTTTCGAACCTCAATGACCATCTCTTCGCGAGTCATATTCAAATCGGAGAAGATTCCAACTCGCATAGCGCCGCGATCTCTCAAGTGACGTGTCAGAGCCCGAGTGTCAATCCCTTGGATGCAGACGATCCCCTGAGAGATCAATTCCTCTTCCAGACTCCCAGAACTGCGCCAGCTGCTGGTGATCGTTGATGGATTACGAACAGCAAAACCCGCCACCCAAATCTTGTGTGATTCGTTGTCTTCGAAATTTACGCCCGTATTTCCGATGTGCGGCGCGGTCATGGCCACAACCTGCTTATGATACGAGGGATCCGTCAGAGTCTCTTGATAACCCGTCATGCCAGTTGCAAATACCGCTTCCCCGAAAGTCTTACCAGTTGCTCCCCAACTCTTTCCTTCGAACACACGTCCATCATCTAGTACAAGGTAGGCCTTAGATGCCATTGGTCGACCTCACTAACTTTGACTCAAGCATTGTTGGAATTCCACCGAAGAAAGTTGCGACGACAGAACCGGGAAATTCCATCCCGTGATACGGGGTATTTCTACTGCGAGAGGCCACAAGGTCCCGGTCCACTTTCCAAGACAGAGTTGGATTGACAATAGTCAGATGAGCTCTTGAACCAATATTCAGTGATTGGCCATGGTCAGAATATCCCCCGATTCGTGCAGGCGCAGTCGACATCCGATCAGCAAGGTCGGACCATGTCATCATCGATGTATTTACCATCGTAGAGGCGACGATGGAAAAAGCGGTTTCAAGACCCAACATCCCGAACGCCGCCGCTTGCCATTCACACTCTTTACTTTCAGCCGAGTGTGGGGCGTGGTCAGTGGCGACAATGTCGATTGTGCCGTCGGCTAGGCCTTCTCTAAGTGCCATCACATCTTTCTCGGTTCTTAATGGGGGATTCACTTTGTAGATGGGGTCATACGATGTCGCGAATTCATCCGTTAACAATAAATGGTGCGGCGTAACTTCAGCGCTTACTTGAATACCACGCGCTTTTGCCCATCGGATAATGTCAACTCCACCTGCTGTCGTCACATGACATATATGCACACGCGATTGAACATGGTCGGCAAGGAGAACATCGCGGGCAATAATGGATTCCTCCGCCACCGAAGGCCATCCTTTGAGACCCAATCGAGACGAAATGAGTCCTTCATTCATCTGCGAATCCTTGGTGAGTTGCGGATCCTGTGCGTGTTGGGCGATTACCCCGTTGAATTTCTTCACATATTCCAACGCACGTCGCATGACAATTGGGTCGAAGACACAGTTTCCATCATCGCTAAAAATGCGAACTCGAGCCTTCGAGTCGGCCATTGCGCCGAGTTCAGCCAGGGCCTTCCCTGCCAGACCCTGTGTGACTGCACCGATAGGAAACACGTCAACCATCCCGCTTGCCTGTCCAAGTGCAAATACCTGCTCGACGACTCCCGCAGTGTCGGCTACGGGGAAAGTATTGGCCATCGCCGAGACTGCAGTGAAGCCACCTTTGGCGGCTGCACGAGAACCAGATGCAACCGTCTCTGAATCTTCTCGCCCCGGTTCGCGAAGATGGGTGTGAAGATCGACAAATCCAGGCAAGATCACGCAACCGCTTGCGTCAATGCGTTCAGCGCTAGAGGCTTTTGGATTGGTTACCGTTTCCTCGATTTCGATAATGAGACCAGCACTAATGAATACCTGTGCTTTCCGGCCATCTGCAAGCGTTCCGCCCTCAATCAAGTAATCGTTCATTGACTTGAGTCTCCAAATTCATTCGGTGCCCCAGCGAGAAGCAAATACAGAACGGCCATTCTTACGCTAACTCCGTTGGCAACCTGTTCAAGAATCACAGATCGTGCACTATCTGCGCACTCCGCTGTTATCTCAAGCCCCCTGTTCATCGGCCCTGGATGCATGATGATTGCATGGGGTTTCATCAACTTGAGGCGGTCTGAGTTGAGCCCGTAGTAGTGCGAATACTCACGAGCAGTCGGAAAGAAGAAGTCATTCATGCGTTCTTGCTGAACGCGAAGCATCATCACTGCATCCACTAGTGGAAGAACCTCATCAAAGTCATAGGAGATTTGAGCCGGCCAAACATTGACACCAAGTGGCAGCAGAGTCGGCGGTGCAACCAAAATCACCTGCGCGCCGAGAAGCGAAAGGAGGTGAACGTTAGACCGCGCCACGCGTGAATGAAGTATGTCTCCAACTATCGCGATAGTTAGTCCGCGAAGGTCACCTGCCCCTACGCGAAGATGCTTCCGGATCGTAAATGCATCAAGTAGGGCTTGTGTCGGGTGCTCGTGTGTTCCATCCCCCGCATTAATTACGCTGCCAGTTGTCCAGTGTGAGGACGCAAGACGTTGCGCGGCACCTGATGAGGAATGGCGGAGTATGACAGCGTCCGCACCCATCGCCTGTAAAGTTTGCGCCGTATCCTTCAAAGATTCGCCCTTGCTCGTGCTTGAGCCTTTCGCAGAAAAATTGATAACGTCGGCAGAAAGCCGTTTAGCAGCGGCTTCGAAAGAGATTCGCGTTCGTGTTGAGTCTTCGAAAAATAGATTGACGATCGTTCGACCACGCAGAGTTGGAAGTTTCTTGACTGGGCCTTCAGAAATGCGAGCCATCTCTTGCGCGGTGTCCAGAATATTCGTTGCCTGCGAATACGTGAGGTCTGTGGTCGATAGTAGGTGACGCATGGGCTAGCCCTCCGCTGGCTCTACTAGGACTTCGTCCACGCCGTCGATTTCAGTGAGATGTACTTTCACGGACTGCTGTTTGGAAGTTGGCAAATTCTTTCCGACATAGTCAGCCCGAATCGGAAGTTCGCGATGGCCACGGTCTACTAGGGCTGCAAGTTGCACCGATTTTGGCCGGCCAATCTCACCGAGGGCATCCAGAGCCGCCCTGATCGTTCGGCCAGAAAAGAGCACATCATCGACTAAGACAACGTTTCGACCCTCGATGCCTCCCAAAGGGGTCATCGTCGGCACGAGAGCTCTGAGGGGTCGAAGTCTCAGATCATCGCGATGGAGCGTGATATCCAGAGTGCCAACTGGCACTCCTCGCCCTTCGATGCCGGCAATGGACGCAGCCAGCCGAGAGGCTAGAAAAGCACCGCGTGTTGGGATTCCCATAAGAACAATCGACTCGGGACCGCCGTTGCGCTCTAAAATTTCGTGGGCAATGCGGGTAAGTGCGCGGGAAATATCCACCGCTGATAGAGCAACACTCATAAACGCTCCTTCCCCGCCTCGCAGGACGGGTCTTAAAGGATCTTCGCGGCGCAGTCTATCACGAGCCTCGATTACGGCTGCTTGGCTCACATCGAAGGGTTAGGTGGATAACTTTGAATGGGTCGATGCGTGCCTTCCTAGGCTCATCCCATGAAAAAACATTCGCGCCTGGCACCGCGCGTCACCGCGCCTGTTCAGCCAAGTGCTAAGAGCGTTGCAGCGAGGATACGAACCCTCCGACATGAACGTGGCTGGAGTCTGGCCGATGTGGAAAGAATCTCAAAGGGTTCGTTGAAGGCAGTTGTTCTTGGCTCCTACGAGAGAGGCGACCGCACCCTCAGTCTCAACCGTGCGATTGAGATCGCCAGTATTTTCTCGATTCCTATAACCCACTTGCTGGCACCGCCCCAGAAATCCGCTCCCGTCCCCACGAGAGCGACCATGATGATTGATTTGCGCCGAGTGCGATCCCTGGCAGAGGAGCCTGTTCGAACGAATGACCAAGCCTTGCACACTCTCTCCCGCCTTCTGATTTGGATTGCCAACCTGCGCTGTGACTGGAACGGCGAAATCATGAGCCTTCGCGAAAGCGATCGTGCGATCTTGGCACTTATGACCACGATGAATGAGGACGATCTGATGAATTGGCTCAACCAAGAAAGGATCCTTGTTACAGAGCTAAATCGCCCTTAATCGAGGAAATACGACCAAGAACTCCATGGATGTACCCAGCGGACTCTTCAGTTGAAAGCATCGCAGCCATCGTGAGCGCCTCATCAATAGCCACTGCATCAGGTACATCCCCGCCCCAAAGGATTTCAAAGATGGCAATTCGCAAGATATTCCGGTCCACAATAGGAAGCCTGTCCATATCCCAGCCCTGGGCATAGGTAGAGATCAACTCGTCGATCTTTCTCCGGTGATCGATGACCCCTCTTACCAAAGTCCTTGCATACTCGCGCACGGGGCGGGAATCCGGACCCTCGTCAACTACCAAGCGGGATTCAAGGAGCTCAGTAGCCGAGGATTCACGGATGTCGGATTCAAAAAGGATATCCAACGCCTGCTTCCGGGCTTTGCTGCGGGCACTCACTAGTTGGCGCGACCTAAGTAAGAACCATCTCGTGTATCGACAAGAACCTTCTCGCCCTGCTTGATGAAAAGTGGAACTTGAATTTCCAGACCTGTTTCCAAAGTGGCCGGCTTGGTACCACCTGAGGATCGATCGCCCTGCAAACCAGGCTCCGTATAGGTAATCGTCAATGGCACTGATGCGGCCAATTCGATGTAGAGAGGAGTTCCTTCATGAACCGCAACGACTGCATCAGTATTTTCAAGCATGTACTTAGCGGCGTCACCAACGACTTCTGTGGGGATTGCCACCTGGTCATAGTTCTTTGTATCCATAAAAACATAGTCGGTTCCATCGTGGTACAAGTACTGCATATCGCGTTTTTCCAGTATGGCAATATCGATCTTGACGCCAGCATTGAAAGTCTTATCGACCACTTTGCCCGTCATTACCGACTTGAGTTTGGTACGCACAAATGCGGGCCCTTTGCCTGGCTTCACATGCTGAAATTCGACGACGTTCCAGAGTTGCCCGTCGATATCAAGCGTCATGCCATTTTTAAGGTCGTTTGTCGATGCCACAATCAATCCAATCCCTGAGCGCGTATTTCACCTCAAGAGAAGAAGGATACCTGCTAAATACCCCTACTTTTGCAGCAGAGTCCGCATAGCCTCAAGGGCGAGTAGATAGGAGTTGGGACCAAAACCGGCAATAGTCCCGTCAGCCACCCCTGAAATCACCGAAGTGTGGCGAAATTCCTCGCGCGAAAGAGGGTTGGAAAGATGAACTTCTATCAATGGCGCCTTCACCAATTCAGCGGCGTCGCGTATCGCATATGAATAGTGCGTGAAAGCTGCAGGGTTGATGATCACAGGAGAATTGGAATCGGCTGCATCGTGCAGCCATCTGATGATCTGAGCCTCGTCATCGCTTTGTCGAACGTCAACAGAAAGGCCGAGTTCGGAAGCATGGGAAGTAATTAATGCCACCAACTCTTCATATGACAGATCACCGTAGATCGTCGAATCGCGGATATCCAATCGTGAAAGATTTGGGCCGTTAATGATCAGGATCTTCATGAAGCAACCCTCTCATAAGCCTTTAGCAAATCGCTCTGCGCAACCCCTTCAATGCGAAGGGTCGTTCCGATCTTGGAAATAGCCACAAACCTCAACGCTTTGCCACGGGCCTTCTTGTCCAAAGAGAGCAGAGGTAGCAGCTCTGCCCAAGCCGAGGCTGGATAGGTAGTTGGAAGGCCGAGCCTGGAAAGAAGCGAGCGGTGCAGGGCTACCAATTCTTCAGAGAGAATCCCCTTGAGATGAGCCAGCTCTGCGGCGAAAACAAGGCCGATCGCGACTGCTTCGCCATGTCGAAGTTCGTACTTACTATGAATTTCGATCGCATGGCCCATGGTGTGGCCGTAGTTGAGCACCTCGCGAGCGAATCCCTCCTTAAAATCGGCTCCAACAACATTGGCCTTGATTCTTGCCGATCGAAGAATTAGCTCCTCAGTGAGTTTCTTCGAATTGCGAACCTCAGGAAGACTCTTACCTGAAAGAAGTGTCAGAATCTCGCGGTCTGCTATGAATCCACATTTCACTACCTCCGCAAGACCGGCGGCAAAATCTCGATCACTCAAAGTCTCAAGCCACTTCGTGTCAACAAGTACCGCAATTGGAGAATGGAAAGCACCAACGAGATTTTTCCCAAAAGCACTGTTCATTCCCGTCTTGCCGCCGATTGCAGCATCAACCATGCCCGCGAGAGTTGTAGGAACTGCGATCCAATCGATTCCTCGCAACCACGTTGCCGCTGCGAAACCAGCGATGTCGGTTGTCGCTCCCCCACCAATTGCCACCACAAGGTCGCTACGAGTAAATCCGCAAGTCCCGAGATGGTTCCAGAGCGACTCGAGGGTGGCGGCATCCTTGCCAGACTCACCATCGGGAATCTCAAAAATATGCACTTCCGCACCATCTGAGTCGATCGAACCAATGCGTGATCGCATCGCCGATGACACAACCACCGCAACACGCGTGCGCTCAGCCAACAAACTGGCGAGCTCCTGCTGCCACTTGCACCCTATGAGCACCTCATAGCGATGCTCGGCCTCGACTTCAATCTTGTGCATCAGTGAGTCACCTCCTCGAGGATCTCATTCACGATTTGGCTCACACTTCTACTTCCTACTTCGATCCTCTTCGTCGCCAATGACTCATAGATAGGTCGACGTGAATCCATGAGCCTTTGCCATTGCTGGCGAGGATTATTCAAGAGCAACGGTCGATCGCGATTGAATCCGATCCTTGGTGCAGCGACCGCAAGGGAAACATCCAGGAAAACAACTTCCGAGCCGCTCTGTCGGATCGCCTCTGCGATAGAAGGAGTCAATACCGCCCCTCCTCCTAGCGACAGGACGCCGTGCGTGTTCTTCAAAGCACTGGTGCAAATGCGCTCTTCAATCTCACGGAAAACCGACTCTCCATCATCAACGAAGATCTGCGAGACACTCTTATTCTGATCAACCTCAATCAAAGTATCAGTGTCAGCGAATTCAACCTCCATTGCTTTGGCCAAAGAGCGGCCAATGCTCGTCTTGCCTGCACCTGGAGGTCCGATAAGAACTACTCGTGGAGTCATAAGGATTATTTAAATCGAAGATTCTTCATATACGACTCGTAATTGCGTCGCGTTTCGCCCACACTGTCCCCACCGAATTTTTCGAGCACGGCTTCGGCCAGTACCAGCGCAACCATTGCCTCCGCGACAATTCCAGCAGCGGGCACCGCACAAACGTCTGAGCGTTGGTTGATCGCCTTAGCACTTTCCCCTGTTGCAACATCAATTGTGTCCAGGGCCTTAGGTACCGTTGAAATCGGTTTCATGGCAGCGCGGACTCGCAAGACTTCCCCGTTAGACATTCCACCTTCTGTTCCGCCCGCGCGATCTGTGCGACGGTGAATAAGGCCGTCTGCGCCAACCTCAATCTCATCGTGGGCAATGGAACCTCGTCTGGTTGCCGAAGTGAAGCCATCGCCAACCTCGACGCCCTTGATTGCCTGTATGCCCATCATCGCGGCGGCAAGTCGGGCATCAAGTCGACGATCCCAATGAACGTACGACCCCAGACCTGGAGGAAGATTGAAAGCAAGAACTTCCACAACGCCGCCCAAAGTGTCTCCATCAACGCGTGCGGAATCGATCTCGGCCACCATCGCTGCACTTGTGACGGGGTCAGCGCATCGAACTGGATCCTCATCGATGCGAACTTGGTCCTGTGAATTCGGGAGCGGAAACGTCTCAGGCGAGCGCACTGATCCGATGGAGACGACATGGCTTACAAGGGTCACACCGATACTTTGCTGCAAGAAGTTCCGCGCAACGGCTCCGAGTGCGACCCGCGCCGCAGTCTCACGCGCACTTGCTCTCTCGAGCACGGGACGAGCATCGCTCAGGTCGTATTTCTGCATTCCTGCAAGGTCAGCATGCCCCGGCCTTGGTCGGGTTAGAGGAGCATTCCTAGCAAGGCCCTCGATTTCCTCATCGGCAAGAGGATCAGCCGACATCACTTTCTCCCATTTTGGCCATTCCGAATTTCCAATCTGAATGGAAATGGGACCACCCTGAGTAAGCCCTAGACGAACCCCTCCAAGGATGGTGACTTTGTCTTCCTCGAAATTCTGCCTCGCGCCCCTGCCAAATCCCAACCGCCTTCGGCGTAGTTGCGTGTCGATATCTTCTGTGGTGATACGGACCGAGGCAGGAATGCCTTCTAGTATCGCTGAAAGTGCCTGTCCATGGGATTCCCCGGCTGTTAACCAACGCATGTGCGTATTGTGGCAGAGAACTCCCTCTCCTTGCCGCACGCTACGACTTCATCGCCGCCAAACAGGCTGTGCGAAGGACAGGAGCCAGTTTCAAGCGATCTACACTCATATCGGTCATCAACTCGACCTGGTCAATTCCTTGGTGAACTAGGAGATCTAAACCATCAATTGCAAATCCATTAAGTGCCCTCCATTTGGCCAACATCTTCGTCGGCCAGGGGTCGTATAACGCCTCAAAGAAGATCCCATGGACACTGCCTTCAAGTCGCTCGGCATAACTGTCGGCTACTCCAGCCGGTGTCGCATTGATGAGCAGGTCAGTCTCGACTAGTTCCGACCCCCAATTAACGAATTCAACGTCAGCCAAAGAGATGGCCCTTCTCATCGCCGCTTCGCGCCCCGGTGTGCGGTGGATGACAGTTATCTGGCGACCTGCGACATCGCATGCTGCGGCTGCCGCACGGGCCGTAGCCCCCGAACCAAGAATGATCACCTTCCTAACGTCCACCGAGCCAGTCGCATTCAGCGCTTGAAGGAATCCATTAACGTCGGTGGAAATAGCCTTCCAACCCTTTTCACAACGGACCAAAGTATTTGCTGAATGGATCTTGGAAGCCAGTGGGTCAATCTCGTCGGCAATCGTCAGGATTTGCTCTTTCAGCGGCATAGTTAGAGAAAGTCCTGTCCATGACTCATCCAACCCCGTAATGAACTCGCTCAGTTTTTCCGATGTCACATCTATTGCCTGATATTGACCGAGCACGCCCAACGTCTTATAGGCAGTGTGGTGCAGGACAGGAGAAAGGGAATGGGAAATCGGAGAGCCGAGAACGGCGGCGCGGATCATGGTGTCTTTCCAAACGCGCCAGAGGCAAGGTTCTTTTCGTACTCACTCTTCCAGACAAGGAATTGAGAATGAGAATCGGTGAATCGCGTATCGCCCGGTCTAACCGTGATGAAGTAAATCCAATTGCCGGCAGATGGATGTAACGCGGCGTCCATGGCAGCACGACCTGGATTGCCTATAGGTCCTGGCGGCAATCCATAGTGAAGATAGGTGTTGTAAGGAGAGGCCGTTTGCGACGTGCGGGTGCTTAAGAACACCTGGCCACGAGTCCTTGTCACGTAATTCACGGTGCTATCCAACTGAAGAGGCATTCCGGTTTTCAGGCGATTACGAATGACCTGGGAGATCTTGGAAAAGTCTGTGCTATCGCCTTCTGCTTGAATCAATGACGCGATGGTGAGTAATTCCATTGGGCTAAAACCGTCGCCCCCTTGGTCGATTCCGGAACCCTTGGCTTCCAATGCGAATCTGTCCGCCATCGCTTGAAGGGCCGCTAAAGCCGTGGAATCCGACCCGAAGCTGTACTGCGCCGGAAATAAGATGCCTTCGTTGTCAGTGAAACCGGGCAGGCGATGAATCTTCCCCAATGCATCAAGTAAGTCACTCTTTCGAAAACCAACCTTCTCCATTTGAGCGATGATTTCATCAGTCCAGGCGCCTTCAGCGATACGGACGAGATTTGTTATCCGTTTCGTATCTAGAAGTTGGTTTAGCGCTTCTGTGGCTGGAATATGCATTCTGATTCTGTGGGATCCTGGGGCGATGCGAGAAGAACGCGAATCACCGACGGCCACAGTGAAAAATGCCGAATAGGACTTCACTATCCCTTTCGATACAAGAACCTTCGCGATGGCAGATCCTGTAGCACCTTCTGGGATGTCGACGATGACCTCTATTCCCGGTTGGCCGCTTGGAAAATCAGGATACGAGGCGGAATGACTTCGCAGGAAATAGATGCCGCCTGTGATGGCAAGGATTACAACGAAAGCACCTATGAGTCGAAGTGCCGCGTTTCTATTCACGCGCTTCACGCTCAGCCTTGGACTTCTCCAAGTCCATGGCCAACTCCAGAATCGCCACTGCTGCAGCTTGATCAATCGCACCCTTGGAATCGCGAGTTGTACGTCCGGCTTCGTGCAAAGACCTCTGCGCAGAGACAGTAGACAGTCTTTCGTCGACCATTGTCACTTCGATATCGAATCTTTCACGGAATTCTTTGGCGAAGGATTCGGCTTTAGTGGTTGAGTCGCTGCCCTTGCCTGAAAGATGGATTGGCCGTCCAACATAGACTTGCACTGGTTCGTATTCTGCAAGAAGTTCAAAGATGCGATCCCAGAGGTCTTCCCTCTTCGTCAAAAGTGTTTCTACGGGTGTTGCCAAAATCGAATCGCGATCGCTTACTGCGACGCCAATACGAACATCACCGTAGTCGAAAGCAAGGCGTCGCCCTCTTTGCACGTCTACTCACCAGCAACAGTTGAAACGATGGCATTGAGCGCGATGGAAGTTTTTGACGGGTCGACGCCGCCGCCCTGCGCGAAATCGTCTTTACCACCCCCGCCGCCGCCCAGTGCCATCGAACCAATCTTCACCAATGCGCCAGCCTTAATACCTGCAGCCCTGGCACCCTCGCTTACTGCCACGACAAGGACTGGCTTCCCCTCGGTAACGCTGATCAAAGCAATGATCGAATTTGCCACCCTATTGCGCAGGTCGAGTGCAATCATGCGCAGATCATCGCCTGTGACACCGTCCGCAAGCTTCACCGCAATCACCGAGAAATCCCCTACCTTCTTCGCCTCCGCCGCCAAGGCCGCTACTTGACCCAGGGCTTGAGCTGATCGCAGCCCTGCAAGCTCTTTCTCGATCTCGCGAAGCTTGCCAACAAGATCTGACACGCGTTCGGGCAATTCCTCGACCCGCGCGCCCTTGATGATCTCCGTGAGCGAATTCAAAAGTAAATGCTCGCGCGCCAAGAACTTGTATGCATCAGCGCCAACGAGAGCCTCGACCCGTCGAACTCCCGCACCAATTGATGACTCATTGAGCAACTTGACGACGCCAAGTTCACCCGCACGAGCGACATGCGTTCCGCCACAAAGTTCTCGTGCCCAATCTCCCACGCTTACAACTCTGACTACATCCCCATATTTCTCGCCAAAAAGAGCCATGGCGCCGATTTTCTTAGCCTCGGCCTGCGACATGGATTGCGCATTCACTTCCCAGTTTTCAAGAAGAAGCGTGTTGACGCGAGATTCGACATCGTTGAGGACCGATTGCGGGACTGCACCTGTTGCAGGGAAATCGAACCGGAATCGCCCTGGTGAATTCTCAGAGCCGGCTTGGGTCGCGGTCTCACCAAGAATTTCACGGAATGCCTTGTGCACCATGTGCGTTGCGGTATGGGCTCGCGAAATAGCATGTCGCCTCTGGATGTCAATTTGTGCGTGCGCCTCTACGCCAACCTCAACAGAACCCGCAATCACCCGGCCGCGATGTACCGATATCCCCGGCACTGGCGCCTGAACATCGTCGATTTCAATTTTGGCACCGTTGCTCAAGGTGATAATTCCGCCGTCGGACAACTGTCCGCCACCCTCTGCATAAAAGGGGGTTCGGGACAGCACTATCTCGACCTCTTCACCCTCTGGTGCAGACTTGACCCCAACGCCGTCCACAAGAATCGCGGAGATATTGGCATCGGATTCTAACTGCGTATATCCGATGAACTCGGTGCGTCCAACAGCGTCGGCGATACTCCTGTACTCGGTGAGGTCCGTATGACCGCTCTTTTTTGCTCGTGAATCCGCCTTTGCACGATCACGTTGCTCCTTCATAAGGCGTCGGAAGCCCTCTTCATCGACTTGGAGACCTTGTTCCTGTGCCATTTCAAGAGTCAGGTCATAAGGAAAGCCATACGTGTCATGTAACTTGAAAACGGCGTCTGCAGAGAGGGTGGTGCCGTGGGATTTTTTGATGGCGGCACTGGCCGTATCAAAAATCTGCGTACCGCTCTTGAGTGTCTGTAAGAAAGTCTCCTCTTCGGAGCCTGAAACGCTCAGGATTCGACCGCTCTCAAGGTCCAATTCCGGATATTGAGGGCTCATTGCCGCAATTGATGCTGTGATGAGTTCGGCCATCACTGGTTCATGCGAACCAAGAAGTCGCATGTTGCGGATCGTGCGCCTCATCATCCTGCGAAGGACGTAACCACGACCTTCATTTCCTGGCGTCACTCCATCGCCGATAAGCATCGCCGAGGTCCGCGCATGGTCGGCTATGACTCGAAGCAAAATATCGTTGTGATGATTCTTCCCATAAACGACATTAGTCAAGGCGGTCGCTCTGTCCAAAATCTGTCTCGTCGTGTCGATTTCATAGATGTTCTCGACACCTTGCAAAAGGGCAGCCGTACGTTCTAGGCCAAGACCGGTGTCAATGCTCTTTGCGGGCAACTCCCCAAGGATTGGGAAGTCATCCTTTCCAGAACCTGCGCCTCGCTCATTCTGCATGAAAACTAGGTTCCAGACCTCCATATACCGATCTTCATCGGCAATCGGCCCACCTTCTTTGCCGTATGCCGGCCCTCGATCGTAATAGATCTCTGAACACGGCCCGCAGGGTCCAGGCACACCCATTGACCAGAAATTGTCGGCCATGCCACGACGTTGAATACGTTCCGTCGGAATGCCAATCTGTTTGTGCCATATGTCGGCGGCTTCGTCATCGTCTTGAAAAACAGTTACCCATAGGCGGTCTTCCGGAAACCCGTATCCCCCATCATTGGTTGCCCGTGTAAGCAATTCCCAAGCAAGTGCAATTGCCCCCTCTTTGAAGTAATCACCAAAAGAAAAGTTTCCGCACATCTGAAAAAACGAAGCGTGACGAGTTGTTTTTCCAACCTCGTCGATGTCAAGTGTTCGCACGCATTTCTGCACCGAAGTTGCACGTTTATACGGCGGCTTCACCTCGCCAAGGAAATACGGCTTAAAGGGCACCATGCCGGCATTGACGAGAAGTAGATTCGGATCATCGGCAATGAGGGAAGCCGAGGGCACCACGGTATGGGTGAGTCCTTGGCGATTGTCAGATTCGAAGAAGCGCAGCCATCGTGCGCGAATTTCAGCAGATTCCACTAGTTAAGACCACTCAGCCTTTTTTCTTTTGGTCACGTGCTTGTTTGAATTTTGCGGCGCTCATCAGGAGGCCGAGCACCTTAACTGCTGGTCCGCCCTTATCCATAAACGAGGAGGCGACGTCTGAAACTTTGCTGCTTACATTCTCAGCGCTCTTGGTAATTTTGTTCAGGCTTTCCAGCGGTCCATTGACCAGTTTTACGGTCGTCGTGACTTCTTCGATGAGCGGTTTGGTTTCATCGGTCATGGTCTTCAAAGAAAGCTTGGCTTCATCGATTAAACGACCGATGCGGACCACGGCATAACTAATGGCGATCGCGATTACTAGGAGCGAGCAAGCGGCGATGATTGTGGCAATACCCCCGGGGCCCATAGTCCATCCCTTCTCACATTTAGGTTCCTACAGATAAAGCCTACCCGACCAAGCAGTGATGAAGATGCCCTCCGAAAGTCATCGAAATGATCCGAGAAGACCCGCACCTAACTTAGGGTTGGGATACCTATTTCGGGCGCGAGATGCTCACGATGAGCCACCAACGCGGCCTTGTGGTACTTCTCAATTTTGGCCAAGAAAGCCTTATTCCTATACGGACGACCATCTACGATCGAACCTTGAACTCCTTCGATGACCGCTGCCACATCCTCGCCTGAAAGAGTCTTAAATGTCTCGAGAGCGTGGGCGAGTGCGAGCACCTCGCTTCGATTCTCCTTGAGAATCTTTTCGGCTTTTTGCAGGAGTTCTGAAAGATGATCTTCGATGCGGTTGCCCAATGCTCCGCGCAATTCCTTCGATGATCCACCCACACCTGGAGAACCAATTTCAAAACGTCGATTGCTGGCATGTGAAGAAATCGTCGAACCCATCCCCCAATGACCTTCCATCAGGGACGCAATCGTCGTCGCGCTCTCTAAGTCCCCGGAAACGCCGGAGGAATTGTCGCCGCCAAAAAACATCCGCTCACCGGCAAGGGAAGCAAGGGAGACCAGAATGTCAGACTCATACTCTGTCCGCCACCGTGTGAATTGGTCATCCGGCGGAATGCTTGCAACCATCCCAAGATAGTCGGAACCCTTTTCGATTGTTGCAAGATCAATTGCCATGTGTTGGCGTACGCGGTGTGCCATGACTGCATGGCAGGCCTCGTGCACTGCGACCGCATGTCTTTCTCGTTCGATGTATTCAACATCCTCTGGTGGTCCTAATTCCTTTAACTGCTTGGCCTTGACCACATCTGGCCAGGTAATCGAGGTCCGACCGTTTCGAATCGCAGTGATGAGTGCCTCATTGATGGTGTCCTTGATTGTTGCACCAGTGGCGTAAGGGGTAATTGTCGCTAATTTGTCGATCTCTTTCGCAGAGAGAGAATGCGATACCTTTGCCAAGTAGCCCTCATACGTTCGTACGCGCCCAGCTTTGCTTGGATATCCCACACGGTACATGCGATCAATTCGACCTGGACGTAATAAAGCCTCGTCCAATGCCTCCGGCATGTTCGTTGCCATGACCACAAGAATCCGATACTTAGGTGGATTCTTGGGTCGCATGCCAAGGGTTCTCCGCAAGATCCTGTTGAAGAAGCCACGTGGCTTCTTTAGTCCAGAGAGTTCAGTGAGAAGGGCCTGCAATGTGCCCATTCCTCCTCCACCGCCCATTCCTCCTCCTGCTGCACCTCCAACGACGAAACTCTCACGCATCAGCAAAGAAGCAGTCGCTGGAGATAGATATGAACCTCCGTGACAGGAGGTCCCGAATATCGCAGGCACATTTTGGCCATCAACGCGTTGCTGGCCACCGCTAGAAGTCATACCTCGATTGCCAAGAGAATCCGCTTCATCGAAGAAGACGACGACTCCTCCATAGCGCAGAGCTAGCTTGCGCAATTTTCTGAATAGGGATTTGACCTTGAGAACTCCCACGCCAAAAAACATGTTTGTAAAAGCACCTGGATCGACAAAGACAAAGGGTTTACCAGTCTCGCCAGCCATCGATTCGGCCATAAGTGTCTTACCTGTCCCGGGTGGACCCCACAGAAGAATTCCACCGGGAACATACCCTCCGTGCTTTTCAATCTCTTCGGGTTTCTCTAGGAAAAGGAGGTTTTCACGGATCCGATTGAGGACGTGATCTTGTCCCCAAACATCCGTGAATCTGGTTCGGATGTCATCTGGAAAATAAGTGTCCACGCCACCGCGACTCAAGAACCAGAACATTGCAGCGAACTGAATAACTACAAAGAACACACCAAAAAGCAACTGGCCAAGCATCGGGAGTGTCTTCCATAGGGCGCTCGGTGCGAGAAAGAGGGCACGGACAGGGGTCTCTTTGTAGATCGCCCATAGAACCACTGCCAGTAAACAGATGAATACGATCGCCTTGATGACGCGCGAGAGACGGTACCTCGTCCAATCGCTGAGTCGATGGAGGGTAAAATCCACGACCTGAAAATACTTCTGCCAAATCCCGTGGTACGGAGCTGCCAGCTCTGAAACCAGAAAATGCATCTGCCTCAATATTTCTACGACAACGAGATATATGAGCCAGGTGCGCGTCCGAGTTACCTCACTGAAAGCATCGTTCACCGAAAGCAAAGGGTTGTCGGCCAAGGAGGCCCAAACCAAAACCAAATACACGATGGCGAAGAGAAGAATGAACTTGATCCGGTCATAAAGGGACAAGTGAACGCGAGTTTTGCGATCGCTATCGCGTTGGCGGCTCGTTTGCGATTCCAATGAACTCACTTAGGTCCCCTCACGGTAAAAGAATCAGCAATCCTTGAAATCGCCTTGATGTTCTTGTTATAACAAACGGTGGTGCAGCGCACGACGAAGACATAGATTTTTGCGTGGTCCGGCGACATTAACGCCGTCTGGTCGATCGTTTGCGATACGCCAGAGTCAATGAAGTTGTAGATAGTACGGACACCGCGCCCACCTTTCTGGACGACCTCGTGGTCGTCGATGATGTTGTAGACGGGCGTTGAGGCCGTCGGATTGTTCACCCAGTCGGTGACTGGTTGAACTATGTCGCGAAGGGTGTTATACGAAACTGCATTGACCTCGTCTGGAAACAATTCTCGAACTCGAACAAAAGCAAGTGGCGAGTTCGTGGGAGTAAGGCTAAAAGTC
>CAYXIS010000005.1:23596-36918 GCA_964465545.1 uncultured Bifidobacterium sp.
TCCTTCGCCCCGATCTTCTTATCTGGAGAATAGGCCTCCTGCCATTTGACGTAGGCGAGTTTCTCTATGGCCCCTACAGCGTTCGACCGTGCTTCAAGAGCATTAAGTGCGGACATTGTGACCTTATGCCACGTGACCGGAACGGTGAAAAAGACCCCTTCAGACTTGGAAGCACCGTATTTTTGCGTCGGTTGACCGCAACTGGTCAGGACGAGTGCGAATATTGCAATCACGCCTAGTCCGCGCACGCGCATCGATCTAGTTTCCAGGCTTTTCTGATCGTGCGTCGATTCCGCTCTCTCGTCTCTGAGCTGGGGTTATCGGTGTGGGCGCGCCCGTTAAGGGGTCCCCGCCGCTTGCAGTCTTAGGAAATGCGATGACCTCGCGAATCGAATCGGAGTCCGTAAGCAAGGCGCAGACCCGATCTAGCCCAAGTGCGATCCCGCCATGGGGCGGGGGTCCAAAGTTGAATGCCTCGAGAAGGAATCCGAATTTGCTTGCGGCTTCTTCGTCACTCAATCCAATTACCCCGAATACTTGTTTCTGCATTTCGCGGTCGTGAATACGAATGGACCCTCCGCCTAGTTCTGTGCCGTTCAAGACAATGTCGTAGGCATAGGCCAGGGCTTCGCCAGGTTTATCTGCGAAGGACGCGGCGTACTCGGGTCTTGGGCCGGTGAATGGGTGATGAACAGCTGTCCATCCCCCGCTCTCGGTGGGCTCGAACATGGGTGCGTCGACGACCCACAGGAATTCCCATGCGCCTTCAGCAATAAGGTTGCATCTCTTGCCGATTTCCAGACGGACTGCTCCGAGGAGGGACTGCGAGGCGGTCTTCTCTCCGGCGGCAAAAAAGATGGCATCCCCTGCATTGGCCCAGGCGGCGGCGGCGATTCCCGACAATTCGATTTCAGATAAGTTCTTGGCTACTGGCCCACCCAGAGTTCCGTCTGCATTGACCAAGATATAGGCCAGACCCTTAGCCCCCCGAGTCTTCGCCCAATCTTGCCATGCATCCAACTCTCGCCGAGGAGAACTCGCTCCGCCCGGCATTACAACTGCACCGACGTAGGCGGCTTGGAATACACGAAACTCAGTCGCACCAAAGAAAGGGGTGAGCTCGCGGATTTGTTGGCCAAATCGAAGATCCGGCTTATCAGAACCGTAGTTGGTCATCGCGTCGGCATAGGTCATACGAGGAATGGGAAGCGGAATGTCGTAATTGACCACTTCCTTCCAAACGCGAACTAGTAGTTTCTCGGCTACGGCGATTATGTCTTCTTGGTCGATGAAGGACATTTCAATATCAAGTTGCGTGAACTCCGGTTGGCGATCGGCTCGGAAATCTTCATCCCTAAAGCAACGGGCAATTTGATAGTACTTCTCCATACCAGCCACCATCAACAACTGCTTGAAAAGTTGAGGCGATTGAGGCAGGGCATACCAGCTACCCGGCTGCAATCGAACAGGAACGAGAAAATCGCGGGCACCCTCAGGAGTCGATCGCGTGAGATAGGGAGTTTCAATGTCAAGAAATTCTTGCTCATCCATGACATTGCGAATAACTGAAGTGACTTTGGATCGCAAGCGAATATTTTTTCCAGGAATCTCACGTCTCAAATCAAGATAGCGGTAACGCAATCTGACCTCTTCGTTGATGTCGACATCCTCACCGCTATCGATTGGAAAAGGAAGTGGAGCAGATTCACTAAGAATTATCACTTCATCGCCCATGACTTCGATGTCGCCCGTTGCAAGGGCAGGATTTTCATTGCCTGAAGGTCGCTCGAGCACCTCTCCTACGATCTTCACACACCACTCTGCACGTAGGGCACCGGCGATCTTCTCATCACGGATGACCACTTGAACCGACCCTGAAGCATCGCGCAGGTCAATGAATGCAACTCCGCCATGATCACGGCGCCGTGACACCCAGCCTGCCAATTCGACGGTCGTTCCTGCATCCGACTTTCGGAGCTTTCCGGCACCGTGAGTTCTTAACATTTTATGCTCCACATATTCCGGCAAATTTTCATTCGCCTTACCAAGTTAATTGTTCTGCTGACAAAGTTGCAACCAAGGAGGACAGACTAACCGAGGTGCTCTCACCCGTGCGCATCTGCTTGAGATCCACATGTCCAGTGGAGAGTTCTGTGTCTCCAATGATGACGGCATAGCGGGCTCCGCTCTTGTCCGCGCTCTTCATGGCAGTTTTGAGTGCCCTGTCTCCAAAGGCGATTTCCACTGTTAGGTCTTGGGCACGCAATTCTTGCGAGATTGATAGGGCAACGCTCTTTGCCTTTAAACCCAGAGGGATGATGTACAGGTCAGTCGATAACGCAGCCTCGTCGACCACGCCCTCGGCCTCGGCCGCCAGCAGTGCGCGATCAACTCCTAGGCCGAACCCGATCCCCGATAGTGATTGACCGCCAATCTGTTCCATGAGTCCGTCGTAGCGGCCTCCGCCCCCGATGACGGCCTGAGCTCCCAAAAGATCATGGACAAACTCAAAGGTTGTACCGGTGTAGTAATCCAGGCCCCGAACTATCCTTGGATTGATCGTGAAATCTATTTTCATATCACGCAAATATCCCTGCACCATTTCAAAATGATTTCTAGAATCCTCAGAGAGATAATCCAAAAGCAGCGGCGCCTTAGACATGAGATCTCGAATTTCCTTGCGCTTGTCATCGAAAAGCCTAAGAGGATTGATTTCTGCGCGAGCCAACGTGGCCTCATCCAAATCAAGACCTTCTATGAAGCGAAGGAGATCGACGCGATGCAAAGCCCGTGTCTGAGCATCGCCCAGGCAGTTCATCTCGAGTGTGAATTGCTTCAATCCGAGTGCTCTAAATCCCGCATCCGCGATCGCAATGACCTCGGCGTCAAGTGCAGGATCATCCGATCCAATCGCCTCGATCCCCACAGAATAAAATTGTCGGTACCGCCCAGCTTGCGGTCGTTCTGCCCGGAAGAAGGCGCCGCTGTAGAAGACCTTTGCAGGCAATGCGCCTCGATCAAGGCCGTGCTCGATCACTGATCGCAATGCACCTACAGTGCCTTCGGGGCGCAGCGTTATTGACCGTCCTCCGCGATCTTCGAAGGTGTACATCTCTTTCGTCACGACATCTGTGGATGCTCCGACACCTCGTGTGAAAAGTTCAGTCTCTTCAAAGACGGGGAGCTCTAGGAGTTGATAGCCAGAACGTTTGATTGGAGTCAAAAGGGTCTCGCGGACCCACTCGAAGGAACGAGATCTGGGAGGAAAATATTCGCTAACGCCTTTTGGGGCCTGGAACTTCATATCTATCTACCTAGATTCTTTAAATAGGGATTTACGCGCCGTTCGTGTCCAATTGTTGTCTCTTGTCCATGTCCAGGCAGGACACGCACCTCGTCTGGCAGGGGAAGAATCTTCCTGCGAAGAGTGTTCTCCATGTCCTTGGCGGAGCCGGTCGGCTGGTCGGTTCGTCCGATCGATCCCGCAAAGAGAACATCCCCGCTCACCAATGCTTCGTCGTCAACCATGAACATGGTCGAACCCCGAGTGTGCCCTGGTGCGTGGATCGCCTGAATCTTCATGCCAAGGAAGTCCAATAGATCGCCATTTCTTAATTCTCTAACATCAGTCGGTTCGGCAAAGACCATCCCATCAAGGGACGCCGCAAATACCTGACTCAATGCCTTTTCGGGGCTCTTTAGAAGCACTCTGTCTTCGGTATGGACATAGGCCGGAATTCCGTAGCCCTCGCATACTGGCAAGACTGAAAAGGTGTGATCGAGATGGCCGTGTGTTATAAGGGTCGCAACAGGCTTCAACCGATGTTCTTGGCAGATATTCATGACCTCAAAGGAGACATCGGGCATCCCGGGATCAATCACAAGGCATTCTTGACCCTCACCTGGGGCGATGATCCAACAATTGGTGGCAAACGCCGGGGCAGCGAAGGAGGCAATGAGCACTACATTCCTCCATTTCCGCGCTATCCAGATACAGGGTACCTTTTACCCCGTATCGACTGATCGATACACCTTCACGGCTGGGCCCAATGCCCAGCCAATGCACGCCGATAGCGACGGTCCACTTGTGGCCAACCGCGCTGAAAGGAATATGACATGCCCGAGATTACAACCCCAACCGCAGCATCTGCTCTCATTGGAGATCCAGCCCAATTCGGAAGAGTCGGCGAAGACGGCACGGTTTATGTCATCACCCCCGAAGGCGACAAGGCGGTCGGCTCATATCCTGGCAAAAGTCCCGAAGAAGCTCTCGCCTACTTTGTACGCAAGTTTGAGGCGATGGCATCTGAGGTTGCCCTCTTAGCCGCTCGCGTTACCAGCGGTGCGATGGTCCCTTCGGATGCAAATGTGGCCGTCAACCGTCTTCGTCAGCAAATAAAGGAACTTAACGGAGTTGGCGATCTGGCCGCACTCTCAGCCTCACTTGAACAAATTCCTCCACTCATCGAAGGCAACCGTGAAGCATATGAAGCCAAGAAGGCGCTAGAGCTTGCCGCAAAGGCCGCCCACCGCCAAGAAGTCTTGGAAGGTAAAGAGAAAATTGTCGTCGAGGCGGAATCTTTGGCTCTGTCTGAAAGCTGGAAAAGCACGGGCGACCGGCTCAAAGTCCTTCTTGAAGAGTGGAAGGCAGCACCAAGGCTGGACAAGAAGACTGACGCTGATTTATGGAAGCGTTTTTCGGCATCGCGAAATAAATTCGACAAGCGCCGCAGAACTCATTTTGCGGCCCTTGATGCGATTCAGGAGAAAGTGGCCAATGCCAAAGTCGAGCTCGTTAAGGAAGCCGAACTGCTTGCGACATCGACGCAGTGGGTTCCTACAGCTAAGCGTTTCAAGGTTCTCATGGACCAATGGAAGGCCACGGGCCGGGGCAAGAAAGGCGAAGACGCCAAATTGTGGAACCGCTTCAAAGCCGCGCAGGATCAGTTCTTTGCCGCAAAGAATGCAGACTTGGCAAAACGAGACGAACAGATGAACGCAAACCTAGCCAAGCGCGAGGCACTCATCGAAGAGATCGAGGCATTGCTTCCGATTACAAATATTGAGACAACCTCCAAGACATTCAAAGATCTTGCCCGTCAATGGGATCGCATTGGCATGACGCAACGGGACAAGAAGGCCGCTTTTGAATCACGCTTTGCGAAGGTTGAAAGTCAAATCAAGCAAGCGGAGGAAGCACGTTGGCGCAAGGTCGATCCTGTCGCCAAGGCACGTGCAACGGAAGTTGTCCGCCAGTTGGCAGAAGCGGTTGCTAACTATGAGAAGCAGGCCGAAAAAGCCCTTACCCTTGGAAATACCAAGAAGGCGACCGAGGCAAAGGATGCTGCCGCTGCAAGACGACTTTGGTTGGAAGAGGCAGAGAAAAGCCTAGCTGAATTTAACTAGTCGCCAATCGCGACTAGCGGACTAGATGGCATTAATTCAAAATCAGTTGTTTGTTGTCCTATACACATCGTAGACGCCTTCAATTTGCCGCACTGCTGACAAGACCGAATCAAGATGGGTCGCATCGGCCATTTCAAATGTGAATCGTGAGATCGCTGTGCGATCCTTGCTGGTACTCACAGCTGCGCTCAGAATATTCACGTGCTGGTCTGAGAGGGTGCGCGTTACATCGGAAAGGAGTCGCGAGCGATCAAGGGCTTCAACTTGAATATTGACCAAGAAGACACTCGCCGCGCCTGCAAGCCAGGAGACTTCAACAATGCGGTCTCCTTGATGTGCTTTCAAATCAGCCGCGTTTATGCAATCGCTTCTGTGCACAGACACGCCGCTGCCGCGGGTAATAAATCCGATAATTGAATCCCCGGGTACAGGGGTGCAACAGCGCGCCAACTTTACGAGAACATCATCGATGCCCGAAACCACGACCGCATTGCTTGATCGACGCGAACTGGCAAGACCCACGTGGGTCGTATCAATCGATGGCTCAGGATGAGAGTCCTCGACGCCCAAGGTCGAAACAAGTTTCTCCACAACTGAAACTGCTGACACATGGCCGTCCCCAACTGCCGCGTACAGAGCCGATATGTCAGGGTATTTGAGCTCGTGAGCCAACTCCAGAAGCGAGTGTCCAGCAAATATCTTCTGTAAGGGCAGACCAGCCTTGCGCATCTGCCTAGCAATGGATTCGCGCCCTGCGTCGATTGCTTCTTCTCTACGTTCCTTGCTAAACCATGCCTTGATCTTCGATCTCGCGCGAGGGCTCTTTACGAAATTGAGCCAGTCACGACTTGGTCCTGCATGTTCGCTCTTGTTGGTCAGGACGTCTATAACGTCGCCATTGGTGAGTTGGGACTCTAGCGGAACCAACCTCCCATTCACCTTCGCCCCAACGCATCGGTTGCCCACTTCCGTATGTACTGCGTATGCAAAGTCCACTGGGGTCGAACCACCAGGCAGGGCTATGACATTCCCCTTGGGAGTGAAGACAAATACTTCGGGGCTTCCCAGATCGAATCGAAGAGCTTCGAGGAATTCGCTTGGATCTTCAGTCTCCTTCTGCCAATCATGCAATTGCCGCAGCCAGAGCATCTCTGGGGATTTTTGATTGTCTCCCCCCTGCTTGTATTTCCAGTGAGCCGCAATTCCATATTCGGCACGTGCATGCATGTCGAATGTCCGAATCTGAATCTCGATTGCTTTTCCCGAGGGGCCAATGACTGTGGTGTGAAGAGATTGATACAAGTTGAACTTAGGCATGGCGATGTAGTCTTTGAATCGCCCAGGCACGGGACTCCATCTGGCGTGAATGGAACCAAGTACCGCGTAACAGTCGCGCACGTCTTTGACGAGAACTCGGATTCCAACCAGATCATAAATATCGTTGAACTCGCGGCCACGCACCACCATCTTCTGATAGACGCTGTAGAAGTGCTTCTGCCGCCCAGTTACTGTGGCCTCGATTCCATCGCGCTTGAGATCTTCTTCGACCAAAGCAACTACGTCGGCACTGAGAGCCTCCCTTGACGGAGAACGCTCGGCCACCAAGCGGGTGATCTCTTCGAATTTCTTGGGCTCGAGAACCTCAAAAGCAAGGTCTTCCAATTCCCACTTGATTGCGTTCATTCCAAGTCGATGCGCCAAGGGGGCATAGATATCAAGGGTTTCGCGAGCTTTTCGTTCGGCATTTTCTAGTGAGACATACTTCCAGGTTCTCGCGTTGTGAAGGCGATCTGCCAGCTTGATTACAAGAACCCGGATGTCGCGAGACATGGCCACAACCATCTTGCGGACTGTTTCTGCCTCTGCGGTTGGTCCGTAGATCAACTTGTCTAGTTTGGTTACGCCATCAACCAGCGCCGAGACCTGCTCGCCAAATTCTGCTTTGATCTGCTTCAAGGAATAACTTGTGTCTTCCACGGTGTCGTGAAGTAGTGCGGCAATGATTGTTTCGGAATTAAGTCCAAGTTCGGCCAATATCTGTGCCACTGCGACCGGATGCGTGATGTAAGCATCTCCAGATTTGCGCAATTGGCCTTCGTGCGCGTGGCTAGCGGCCGCGAATGCGCGTTCGATGTCCTCGATTTTTGCGGCAGGGTAATGATCACGAAGAGCGGTAATTACCGGTGCGATCATCGTTTCCACCTGCGCAAGCCTACTTCAGTCGCGCAGGCGACTTCTTTCCGGATTATCTCTAGCGACGCTTCTTCTTCTTAGGCTGATTCCGGGGGCCGCGTTTCTCGGCTGTGGCGACCGTCGCCGATCGGTTGACCCCGTTTGCGACCTTCAAGGCTGGCTCAGAAGGGACCATGACACGAGCCGAGACTCTTTTTGCCAATGCCTGCATTGCCGGTTCCTGCTCGCGCAAGCGAGCAAGGATCGGCGTAGCAATGAAGATGGATGAATAGGTCCCAGTTGCAAGGCCGATGAAGAGTGCCAACGAAAGATCCTTCAAGGTTCCTGCGCCAAGCAGTCCAGCCCCAACAAAAAGAATCGATCCAACCGGTAGAAGTGCAATCAAGGAGGTGTTGAACGAACGCACCAGAGTCTGGTTAACCGCAAGATTTGCTGCTTGCGAGTAGGTCATTCTTGAGCCGCTGGTGATTGTTCTAGTGTTCTCCCGAACCTTGTCGAAGACGACCACTGTGTCGTAAAGCGAATATCCAAGAACTGTCAAGAATCCGATAACCGTCGCCGGTGTGACATCAAATCCGACGAGGGCGTAGATACCTACCGTGATGAATACGTCGTGAATGACCGCGATCACCGCCGATATTGCCATCTTTGGCTCAAAAGCCATCGCAAGATACAACATAACGACGACAAGGAAGCCAAAGAGCCCGTATAGGGCCTTTCGCGTGATTTCCTTGCCCCAGGAAGGTCCGACAATCTGCGTGTCGATTGCTTCGGCACTTATGCCGAATTTCGTGGCCAATGCATCCTGAACTTGATTGGATTGAGCCGTTGACAACGGGGCAGTCTGAACACGGATTTTGTTAGTACCCAACTTCTGAATAATCGTCTCACCGGGTACATGGGTGCTTTCAACTGCCGCACGTGCATCAGGCAACGAAATGCCTGTCTTGGTTATTGTGAAAGCGGAGCCACCCTTGAATTCAATTCCAAGGTGCAGACCCTGTAGCGACAGAGCCAATGCCGAAGCAATGATCAGTACACCCGAGAAGGCGTACCAACGACGGCGTTTGCCGATGAAGTCAAAAGATGTTTCGCCGCGATATAGACGGCCACCAATGCCAGAAAGTTTGGTCATGTTTATGCCTCCTTGACTGTTGTTGGTGCGGTCACGGCTACACCCAAGTTCTTAGGCGAGAGACCGGAAAGTGGATGACCTGAGCTGTAGAACTTCACCTTGGCAAGAATCGTGACGAGAGGCTTCGTGAAAACGAAGACCACGAAGAGGTCGATGAGCGTGGTCAAACCGAGTGTAAACGCAAATCCTCTCACTCCGCCGACGGCGAAAATGTAAAGAAGAGCCGCGGCAATTATCGATACGAAGTCCGCGACGATGATTGTGCGACGAGCTCGCATCCATCCTGTTTCAACAGCCGATCGCAAGGTTCGACCTTCTCGAACTTCATCACGAATACGTTCAAAGTAAACAATGAAGGAGTCAGCTGTAATACCGATGGCGACGATCGCGCCGGCAATGCCAGCCAAGGTGAGGGTGAATCCCAACCACTTTCCGAAGAGAAGGAAGAGCAGATAGGTGATCGACCCAGCGACAAGAAGCGAACCAACCGAGACGATCCCCAGTCCTCGGTAGTAAAGAAGTGAGTAGAGAATTACCAGACCGAGGCCGATGAATCCGGCAAGCAAACCCGCCCGCAATTGATCTGATCCCAGCGTCGGTGAAATCTGCTGAACTTCACCACGGTCGAAAGCAAGTGGGAGTGCACCGTATTTCAAAACATTCGCAAGATCTGTTGCGTCTGTCTGAGTGAAATTTCCGGTGATCTCCGCGTTGCCAGCAGTGATCGCTTCATTAATTCTTGGCGCCGATTGAACTAAACCATCCAGAACAATCGCAACTTCGTTCTGAGGCGCAGGCAGTTTGGTAACGCGGGTCGTGAGCGCACCAAATTTCTTTGTTCCGGCGTCGTTGAATGTAAGAAGTACGTACCAACCGCTGCCAGTTGTTTGGTTGATTGACGCGGAAGCTTTGGAGATGTCTTGGCCTAGCACCTCAGCGGGTGCGAGGATGAACTTGCTCGTGCCATCTTTTTGGCAAGTGACGATCGGTTGATTGGGATTGTCGGTGCCTGAGCCTTGACGGTTGGCTGCCTTGCTGCAATCCAATTTCGCATATTCGGCATTCAATTCAGCACTGACACCAGTTGGCGGAGTTGCGGCAGTTCCGGTCACCGCAGTGGGGCCTGGTGCGCCCTCAACCAGTACTTGGCGGAAGCGTAGCTCTGCAGTTTGGCCAACGAGGTCGACCACTCGACGTCCCGTATCTCCTGGAACCGAAATCACAATCTGACGATTGACGCCACTTCCCTGCGCGGTTACTTCGCTCTCGGCAACTCCAAGGGAGTTAACGCGTTGGCGAATAATGGAAACTGCTTGGTCGATCGCGGCGCTTGTCACCTTCCCCGTGGTTCCGGCGGCGATACGCGGTTGAAGCGTCACGCTGGTACCGCCCCGAAGGTCGAGGCCGAGTTTGACTGATGTTGCCCCCTGAATAAAGACAAGGGATAGGAGGGCAACGAGGACAAGGCCCAAAATCGCAAGGGTGCGACCCGGCTTTCCAGCCGCCTTAGGCGTTCGAGATTGTGCGGAAGTGGACAGGGGTAGAGAGTCTAGGCATCAGAGGCTGGTGTGTCGAAAATTGACGGGGTGAATGTCGAGATCGGCGGTTCGTAGCCCACGTGACGCCACCCTTGCGCAGTTGCAATCCTTCCCCGAGGGGTCCTGGCCATGAAACCGCTTCTCACGAGGAATGGTTCAGCCACTGACTCCACCGTCTCGGTTTCTTCACCGACGGCAATCGCCAGAGTTGAAAGACCGACTGGTCCTCCATTAAAACGCTCGACAAGGGCCAATAGAACGGCTCGATCTAGACGATCTAGGCCCAGTTCGTCGACCTCGTACATTTCGAGAGCAGCCTTGGCGTCGACAGAGGACAATTCCTGAGATCCACGAACTTGCGCGTAGTCGCGGACTCGTCGCAATAGTCGATTGGCGATGCGGGGTGTCCCACGAGATCGTCCGGCTATTTCAGCAATTGCCTGCGGATGTATCACCAGGTTCAAAAGTGCGGCGCTTCGAACCAAAACCAGGGCGATTTCGCTTTCCTCATAGAAATCCAGATGCGCCGTAAAGCCAAAGCGGTCACGCAACGGGCTCGGAAGCAGACCCGCCCTTGTCGTGGCACCCACCAATGTGAAGTGAGGAAGTTGAAGTGGAATAGCTGTTGCTCCTGGACCTTTACCCACGACGACGTCTACTCGAAAATCTTCCATCGCCAGGTAAAGAAGTTCTTCCGCAGGTCGTGGAAGCCGATGGATCTCATCAAGAAAAAGAATTTCACCTTCCATGAGCGATGACAGAATCGACGCGAGGTCGCCGGCATGGGTGATGGCGGGGCCGCTGGTGATTCGAATCGGTGCTTCCATTTCGCTTGCCAATATCAACGCCAAAGTCGTCTTGCCGAGTCCTGGAGGACCGGAGAGAAGAATGTGATCGGCCGAAGAATTTCGATGTCGCGCAGCGGTGAGCAAGACGTCAATTTGCTCGCGAACCCGGTGCTGACCGATGAATTCCGACAGCGAGCGGGGTCGAAGTGCATTCTCGGCCGCGGATTCTTCCCGTCGAACTGCCGGTGCCACCAACCGGTCCTCTGATTCATTCGACATTGGCTAGTTACTCCGTGATCCTTTTTGAAGTGCGCGTTTGAGGAGTTCACCCAATTCGAAGGCTGCAGGGTCCTCTTTCTCAACCTGCATCGAAACAAGCAATTGCCCCACCGATGCATCGGCCTCTTTGGCCGAGAATCCAAGGGAAATAAGAGCGCTACTCAATTGCTCGCGCCAGAGTGGAACATGCCCAACGGGAATTCCCTCTGAAACGTGAGTGATCTTGCCCTTCAACTCAAGGATCAATCTCTGCGCCCCCTTGCGACCGATCCCGGGCACCCGTTCGATCGCGGCAATATTTTCTTGCGCGATCGCGTAACCGAGATCTTCCGGGGACATATTCCCGAGTATCGACATCGCCACCTTCGGACCGATTCCCGTCACCGTTTGCACCAGATCAAATGCCAAGCGTGATTCCTCGTCGAAAAACCCATAGAGAGTCAGAGAATCCTCGCGCACAACAAGGGAGGTGAAAAGCTGCGCATCGTTTCCAACGCTTAAGCGGGCACTTGTTGCAGGTGTGATGATCACTGCCAACCCGACTCCTCCAACATCGATGATCGCTCGATCGCTTTGAAGTGAACAAATACGCCCGTAAAGGGATGCAATCACAATGCACCCAATTTCTTAAGTCTCAATTTCTCACTGGCCACTGCTTCGGCAAGTCGATCGTTGCCATGACCTCGCCATAGATGGCAGATGGCGAGAGCCAGTGCGTCGGTGCTGTCCACTGGTTTAGGTATGACATCCAATTGAAGTAGTCGACGCACCATCTCAGCGACTTGGGTCTTGCTCGCTCTTCCCGTTCCGGTGACGGCGGCTTTGACCTCGCTCGGGGTGTGCAGGACCACCCGGATTCCTGCCCGTGCGGCCACGAGCAGCGCGATGCCTGAAGCCTGACCGGTCCCCATCACGGTACGCACGTTGAGTTGGGAAAAGACTCTCTCAACGGCGATAACGTCCGGGCGATACTCCTCCACCCAATGTGTCAGCTCTTCGTCTAATTGAAGCAATCGTTGCTCAAGCGGGGCGTCGGGCGAGGTCAAGATGACTCCGACACCAACCAGCGAAATCGCAGAACCAACTTGCCCCTCGATGACGCCCACTCCGCAGCGTGTGAGACCAGGGTCGACTCCAAGAACGCGCGTCACAGCCCGACTTCCTTCATACCAGCCTGGGCATTCACCCACTCAGCCTAGATCGATGGTTGGATGAATCAATCCAGGCTCGCCATGACTTCATCTGACACGTCAAAGTTCCCGTATACGTTCTGCACGTCATCGAGTTCCTCGATCGCATCGACAAGCTTGAAGACCTTCTCGGCCTGTTCGGCTTCGAGCGGAATGGACATTGAGGGAAGAAGTGAGGTTTCTGCAGATTCATATTCCATGCCGGCGGCTTGAAGAGCTGTGCGAACCGCAACAAGATCCGAAGGCTCACTCACTATTTCAAAGGACTCGCCGATGTCATTGACCTCTTGCGCTCCGGCTTCAAGAACAGCTTCAAGAATCTTATCCTCAGTGATGTTGGCACTTTTGTTGACTATGACCACGCCTTTGCGACTAAAGAGATAGGAAACCGAGCCTGGGTCGGCCATCGATCCTCCGTTGCGCGTTACTGCGACTCGAACTTCTGAGGCAGCACGGTTCCTGTTGTCAGTCAAACATTCAATGAGGAACGCCACACCACCGGGTCCATAGCCTTCGTACATGATCGTCTGCCAGTCCGCGCCACCAGATTCAAGGCCTGCGCCTCGTTTGATAGCACGGTCGATGTTGTCCGCAGGCATTGAGTTCTTCTTGGCTTTCGTGACAGCGTCAAAAAGGGTTGGGTTGCCGACCATGTCAGGTCCACCTGTGCGAGCCGCGACTTCGATTGCCTTGATGAACTTGGCAAAGGACTTTGCACGACGCGAATCAATGATCGCTTTCTTGTGCTTGGTCGTCGCCCATTTGGAATGGCCGGACATATACACCCCATCAA
>CAYXIS010000006.1:0-36870 GCA_964465545.1 uncultured Bifidobacterium sp.
CCGGGGTTCCGCACGCTTGTGCTTCAAGGGCAACCAGACCAAATGATTCGCTGTAACTTGGAACGCAGACCATGTCCGCTGCGCGGTACCAATAAGGCAAATCCATCCGAGGCAACGGCGGCAAGAAGCGAATGACATCTGATAGCCCGAGCCAATGAACTAATTCTTTAAGCCGTTCGACCTCCGCCGTGCCGCTACCTGAAGCACCACCAATCACGTAAACAATCAACTTTGCCCGCAGGTGAGGCGAATGCGAGAGCATTTCAGATGTCGCACGGATCAAGAGTTCGGGACCTTTGTGCGGCTGTATTCGACCAACAAAGGCAATGACCTGCGCATCCAGCGGAATATTGAGAATGCTCCTCGCTGCCGCGCGACCAGTTCCGGGAGTGAATGTGTAGAGATCCACACCTGGTGTAACAACGTGGACGATGTCAGGACAGGCACCGTAGAGAGAGACCAGACTTGCCGCCTCTGAATCGGTGTTTGCAATCAAAGCACTCGACGCCGCGACGACCTCGGTTTCACCGATGACCCTCAATTCGGGTTCGGGTGATTCGTCCTCGGCCAAATTGAGATTCTTGACTTTTGCCATCGTATGCATCGTATGTATGAGTGGGATATTGAACTTTTTGCTAGCGGGGATTCCCACTTTGCCCGAGATCCAGTAATGAGAGTGGATGACGTCGTAGGGAGTCTTCCCGCGGATTGCCTTCTTGAATTCCCCCGCCAACGTCTCAATGTACTGCGGCAACTCTTCCTTGGTCACACCTTCGACAGGGCCACCATCAATGTGACGAACCGTTACCCCTGGTGCGAATTCGACAACCTCTGGAAGGTCTTTGTGGTTGCGACGCGTAAAGATGTCGACACTCACACCCATCGCGGCCATACGCTTCGCATTTTCAGCCACGTAAATATTCATGCCACCGGCATCGCCTATTCCGGGTTGATCCAGCGGCGACGAATGAATCATCAATGATGCAATGCGTCCATTCATCGGATCAGTCTACCCGCCCTACAAATAGGCCCGTATGGCTCCAACCACCTGATTTCCGCCGTAAATGGGCGTGTTTTCGGGAGGCGAGGCTATCCCGAACTCGCTAAGCGCGGCTACAACCAACGCGCCCATGGCACGTGATGAACCGTCTTCGATCTTGTAGGCGAAAGTTCGTCCATCTGGCATAGAGCCGACGTTGACGCCTTCGGCGCCCTCCTTCATGAACAACCCCGGAACTTCGCGCATCTTGCGAGTTGTGAGTCGACCTTTACCTGCAACCATCTCAGGAAAATCGCGACATGCCTGAAGAACCATATGATGTATCGGTTCATTCGAAATCGTGATCTCGTGGATCGCCTCTGCAAGTCCCATTAATGAAATGAGGAATAACGGGGCGCCGCACCCATCAATACTGGTTTTCGATACTTCCTCACTTGCAAGATTTTCAAGCTCAAGGCGGCACATGACTTGAAGCGGGTGCTCGGGATCCAAGTAATTGGCAATCGGCCAATTATTGATGATGCAAGTGAGGAGCATTCCTGCGTGCTTGCCGCTGCAATTTTGCGCAAGTGAAGTCGGCTCCTTTGAACCCCAATCTCGACGTTCGACATCACCCAAAGGTCTGTCACGAGTATTGAGCAAAGCACTCTCGTTGATACCACCAAGTGCAAGAATCTCTAAGACCGCGTTTTGGTGCATCTGCGACCCTGAATGGCTGGCTGCAACAAGGGCAAGCAAGCGGGGCTCAAGTTTCAATCCGGCGCGCACCATGGCCGATGCTTGAATGCTCTTTATGGACGAACGCGGATAGATCAATGCCGCAGGATTTCCGCGGGAAAGTTTTAGTGTGCCGTTGGCATTGAGCAGAACGAGATGACCACGGTGTTGCGACTCGACAAAGTCTCCGCGAGTGACTTCGGCGAGGAGCTCACTCTCTGAGCTATTAGTCATAGGAGCGCGGCAACGTCGACCATAGATGAGGCTGCATCAATTTGCCTTCGGCTGCCATGTCGTAGGCATAAAACAATTCCCCGTCGACTAGCCCGTATAACCGTGATCCGTCGGTGACAACTTTCGCAGTCGGTGCCGAATAGCCTTGATCCATCACCAACTGAATCTTGGCAGGCTCGAAGCGACCGACCCAACCTTCAGATATACCGGTGTTGTGAGCCAGAACCACCTCCAGCGTGTTGTTCGGCTTGACCCGCCAGAAGCCGGTCTCGGATGCTCCAGGCCGAATGACGTCCCCAAATTCGTCGATGATCCATGAGCGCGAGTGGTAATTGAGAAACGGCCGGCCGTCGTGGCTGAAGACCACTTCGTGGGCAAATTCAAAAGGCTCAATCCCTTCGTACTCACCGCGGCCTTTACCGCGCCACGTCCCCACCAGCCATGCCAGCGGATTCAGGTCGGGGTGGAGCCCTTCAGGAATGGTGAATGCCATTTAATGCTTACCCCCTTTTGTAGTCCTTCGGCCAGCGCGGAATCCATATGCGAGTAGAGCGATGCCAATAATGATGGCAAATACACAGAGTAGAACAGCGCTTACCAACGAGATCGACATGGTCTTTAGCCTATCTGCTCGATCCTTTAAGGTGGATCCATGGCACGGAGCACTAACTTAGTCATCAAGTTGGCCACGGGTGTCGAAGACGCCGAGCGAGTGGCGCAGGCTTTCTCGGTTGCATCTACCGCACTAGCAGCTGGTATTGACGTCTCATTCTGGTTGGCCGGCGAGGCAGCCTGGCTCGCATTGCCTGGGCGCGCCGAAGGATTCTCACTCGCACATTCGGCTCCTCTTCACGAATTGCTTGCGGCTCTAGTCAGTAATGCAACGGTTACTTTGTGCACGCAATGCGCCGTCCGGCGAAACATTAGCGATGGCGATCAGATTCCGGGGATTCGCATTGCAGGATCGGCAACGTTCGTTGAGGAGATCACGAACGAATCCACACAGGCGCTCGTCTACTAGTTTTCCTGGCTGGCCGGGATTCCTTCGACCATCAGAGTTGCATCCGGCGGCGTGTTCCTTTTAACCACTGCAAGGGCAATAGTTCCCAATTCGTAATGGCGTGCGACGGTTCCGATAAACCCAACCTTGACGCCATCTTTTTCTACATCAGCACCAACATTGGGGATAGTCGCGACACTGCCATCGAGGTGAAGCATTACCAACCGGCGAGGAGGAGCACCCAAGTTTGCAATCTTTGCGACGGTCTCCTGCCCGCGGTAACAACCCTTGTTCATGTGCACCGATTTGTTGAGCAAACCAAGTTCATTTGGAATCGACTTGTGGTCAGTTTCAAAACCAATTCGAGGACGCCGGGCTGCAACACGTTGGGCATCAAGTGCCCACGTCCCCACTTGTATCGCAGACTCATTTAGACGATCACGCCACTGCGTCAATTCGGAGCGAGGGACGATTGAATATGGTCCCCCGAGTTCATCGCTTGCCCCTGGCAAACGCAAGAGCGCGAACTCATCAGTGACTTCGCGAACATCTACACGCATCATGAATTTCATTTTTTGTAGATGCTCAATCAATGGTTGTGCGCGCCCTGGATCAAGAGTGAGCCACGTCGTGGTTCCGTCATCGACTACGTCGAATTGATGTTCAATGTGGCCCTGGGGGTCAAGTATGAGCGCGGAAACCCAATGGTTCGTCGGCAAATTCTCAAGATACTGAGTGGTCAGCGAGTGAAGCCAGGTAAGTCGATCGACCCCTGAGATCGCAATGATTTCGTGATGGGAAAGATCGGCCCATGCCAAGCCTTCATCCAGCACACGTTGCTCCTTGCTGGGTTCACCAAAATGCCAGACAGCGCCGGTGTCTGGCCCATTTTCAACAAGTACCGCAGTCACTCTGTCAATCTATCGGCTTTGGCAATCTCCTGCATTGTGCAGATTAAAGCTCCTTCTGGAAGCACGTTGCGCAAGTGCCATAGACCGCGAAATGAGTTACGTCAGTCTTAAATCCGTAGTCATCTGCAATGGCGTTGACGAAATTGGCCGCAACTTCAATCGGCGCATCGCCAACTGAACCGCAAATACTGCAGACTAGATGAAGGTGAGTAAGTTCCTCAGCAGCGTGATAGGTCGCACCTCCGTGCCCCAGATGCGTGTGTTGTACAAGGCCGACATTTTCAAGTGTCTCCAAATTGCGATAGACAGTTGAGAGATTGATGCCAGGGTGGGTCTGGCGCACCTTCTCTGCGACCTCTTCCGGTGTTGCATGACCCAATTCGCGCACAGCAGAGAGAACTAGTTCCCGCTGGGGCGTGAGTCGTAGACCTCGTTCTCGGAGTTCGTGTTGTTCAGCCATAACCGCCAGCCTAACGGAGGCGCAGTAGTAGAAGGTAAACCTCGCACCCGAGGCAGTAGTCGAATGCGGCGTTGAGGAAGGCCGCTGCGAGGGCTGCCCCCGCCGCGATCGTAAACAGTAGGGATATATCGGCAACTAAGCCTGCGGTTGCAACTAGGGAGAAGATCAAGCCGACGCTCTGGGCGAACTGCGGTGGACGGATATCTTCAGTCGGCACTTCACCTTTTAGACGTGGTCGAACAAATGTGCGGAAGATCCACGAGTAAGGAGTGAGCTGGGGTCCTCGGAGTGCACCGATTCCAAAGACAAACGCCTGGAACGCGATCACCCATACCGAATGCGAAACAAGTGCGGCCACAAGTATCACCGTGGTGATCAAAGCAGCAAAGCGCGGACCGCGGGCATCGATGGTTGTTGTTTTGGTGCTGGTTGTTAAGGGATGAGAAGTCGTCTGAGTCACTGAGGTTCCTGTTCTGTGTGTGTCGGGTAAATGAATGTGAAAGCTGAAAAACGCCTACATCACATTCGACACAAGGAGCCCGCCAGACGACCGAAATCTAAGACTCGGCGTTTGGTGAAAAACGTGGGCTCGCAGCAAAACATAGGTAAAGAATAAGGAGTTGTCAGACTATGCGCTAATTGCGAAAGATTCGCACCTAATGAATCGATGCGAGAGATTTCAGCACCTGATCCCTAGTCGGAGCACCCACAGCACGACCTACTTCAAGACCCTTTGAATCCAGGATCAGGGTCGTAGGAGTTGAGTGAATATTGAGTTTACGTACAAGTTCCAGATGGGCTTCGGCATCAATATCCATATGCCGTACATCCTTCATCGTCGACACGACGTTCTCTAAGAGCAATCGAGTTGCCCTGCACGGGGTGCAGAAGGCTGACGAAAACTGAACGAGAGTGGCTCTGGAGCCTAAAGCCTGGCCCAAGATCTCAGCCGTCAGCGCCGACTCGGGGGCCGTACTTCTAGCACGTATCTTGCCCCTACTGCGTTGATACCAGAGCCCATAGACCGTGGTCGGCACCAATATCAGCAGAATTGGAAGCAGCGAATTCACACGAGTAGTCTGTCCTATTAATGTAGAAGATCCAAGAATGGAGATCGCTATGGCCCGCGTATTGCTTTTAACAAATACGCATGGCGCCAGCGCCGAAGTTCTTCCTGCATTGGGTTTGCTCCAGCATCACGTTCGCATTCTGCCGGCCGAAGCCAGCATCCTTGTTGATGTTCCGGAGATGGATCTCCTCTTCATCGATGCTAGACGCGATCTTCCCAGTGCAAAAAGTTTGACCCGTCTTCTCACATCTACCGGTATTGGCGCACCCGTTGTCGTCATCACAACCGAGGGCGGTCTTTCAGCCATCAGTGCCGAATGGGGCGTCGATGATGTCATCCTCGATACCGCTGGTCCTGCTGAAGTCGATGCCCGAATCCGCATAGCTATTGGCGAGCATGTTGCTATGCGCAATGCGACAGATCCGTCATCGGGCGAAATTCGTAGCGGCGAGATCGTTATCGATGAGAATTCCTACACCGCGAAGATTAAGGGCCGAGCCCTTGATCTGACTTTCAAAGAATTTGAACTCCTGAAATATCTTGCTCAGCATCCGGGACGGGTGTTCACTCGTGCCCAGTTGTTACAGGAGATATGGGGTTACGACTACTTCGGTGGCACCCGCACAGTTGATGTCCATATCAGGCGCCTACGTGCAAAACTTGGTCCTGAATTCGAAGCCATCATCGGAACCGTCCGAAATGTTGGATATCGCTTCACGCTTCCTCCAGGAACTAAAGAAAGCCTTGTCACAGAGCGCGTTCAGTAGTTGATCCAGAATCTCGAACATCTCAACCCAGAGCAGCAAAATGGTGTGCTGTCGTTGATCTCCGCCGCCACAGAACATGATGGCATCCCTCCAATCGCAGAACACATAGTTCTGCACTTGCGCCATGGCGGAGACAAAGCCGATCGCCATCTGATTATCGAACAAGACGGCCAAATCATCGGCTACGCACATATAGATCTGACCGATATGGTGGCGGGTTCGAGCGCCGAACTTGTCATTCATCCATTGCATCGCGGTCACGGCCTTGGGCGATCGCTGCTGGAGGAAATATGTAAAATCACCTCGCCGCGATTGTGGTCCCATGGAGATCTCACAAGCGCTAGAAAACTTGCTCGAGACAACGGACTAATAAGAGCACGGACCGTCATCCAAATGCGACGTCCGCTAACTCAGCAGCTGCCGGACCTAGGCACCGACTTAAATCTGCGCACTTTCCTTCCTGGACTAGATGATGATGCGTGGCTGACTCTTAACAACCGCAGTTTCAAAGATCACCCAGAGCAAGGCGGATGGACGCTGGAGAATCTTCACCAGCGAATGATGGAAGAGTGGTTCGATCCCAGCGGTTTTCTTCTGGCCACGAGGGACGAGAGACTCATTGCGTTCTGCTGGACAAAGATCCACGGCGCGCATACTCACTCCCACGATGGTAAAGACGAGCACGGCCACGATCCGATAGGCGAAATCTACGCGATGGGCGTGGATCCGGAGTTTCTAGGTCAGGGCTTTGGCAGAGCAATCACTATTGCCGGCTTGGCTCATTTAAGAAGGAAGGGTTTAATGTCGGCCATGTTATACGTGGATGCCGAGAATCAGGCCGCTGTGAAACTCTACTCAGCGCTTGGTTTTTCAGAGTGGGGCCGCGACGTCATGTATCGGTTGCCCCAACGTGGCTAAAGAAGTATTCAAGATCAAAGCAAAGGTCTGGCTTTACTCCGGCGGATCTGCATCGTGGCACTTCGTTTCGCTTCCGAAAAATAAGTCAGAAGACATTAAAGAACGATTCGGTTCGGCAAAGCGCGGGTGGGGATCAATTCCTGTGGTCGTCACCATAGGCGAAGTGGTCTGGAAGACCTCGATCTTCCCGGACAAGAAAACTGCTACCTATTTTCTACCTTTAAAAGCCGACATCAGAAAGAGAGCAAAGATCGAAGAAGGCGACACCATCAATTTCACGATTGAGATCTAGCCAACTAAATCAGCGCACATCTTCCTAAACGCTTGCGTGTGGGCGTCTACATCAGCAGATGTCGTGGCAGGTGACATCAGCGCCATATTATGAAATGGCGTCAGAAGGAACCCGTCGTTGAGCAATCGCAGATGAATGTACTGCTCGAGTTCGAAGTCACCGGCGTCCGCTGCCTCGCGGCCTGTGCGCGGTGCCTTCGATTGGAAGATGTACTCGCCACGGGCGCCAAGGCGGTTGCAGTGCCAAGGCAGGTCGAACTCATCGATCGCAGCTTGGACCCCATCGGACCAGCGAGTTCCGAGAGCGATCATGGCCTCAAATGCCTTCGGCGTGAGGACTTCTGCGAGGGTGGCCCGCATCGCGGCAAGAGAGAGAGCATTGCCTGCAAGGGTTCCGCCGATTCCGCCGGTATCAATTTGGTCCAATGCGATGCGGGTGGAAATGGCTGCAGCAACTTCTCGAGTCATGCCAAATGTGCCCGTGGGAATGCCTCCCGCAATGGCCTTGCCAATAGTGAGGAAATCAGGCTTCAAGGCGAGAGCACCGGTCATACCGCCTGGGCCCACAGAAATTGTATGCGTCTCGTCGATGATCCAGAGGGCGCCATATTGCTTAGCTAATTCGCCCACACTATGGAGGTAACCCTCGTCCGGCAGAACAATTCCAACGTTGGTCATTGCCGGTTCCATCAAGATCGCGGCCACATCTCCGTGAGCCAGAGCCTCCTCCATCGAGGACAGATTATTGAATTCGACTACGCGCGTTGTCGCCTCAAGTGGGACGGGCGCTCCAATATTGCCTTCCCGAGCGATCGTGTTTCCATCCGAATCCAGCGTTGCGAATGTCTCATCAACACTGCCGTGATAGCAGCGATCAATAACAATGATCTTCTTCTTACCGGTGACATGCCTGGAGTAGCGAATGACGTGTCGGTTTGCATCGGTTGCAGAGACTGTGAACTGCCACAGCGGCAACCCGAATCTTTTGACTAACTCCGTCGACACCGCGACGGCATCTTCGGTTGGAAGCATCGCAGTCAAGCCTTTGCCCACTTGATCGCGTATCGCCTTGACCGTCGGCTCAGGTGAATGACCCGTCATCGAGCCAGTGTCGCCAAGACAAAAATCAATGTAGACATTTTTGTCGACATCAATGAAACGGGCACCTTGTGCACTTTCAACAAAGACTGGATAGGCACCTGGCCACTTGGCCATCCATGACATCGGAACACCACCGGGCATCACTTTCTTCGCAGCAGCAAACATCGCACCGCTCTTCGGATGTTTCTCCAGGAAGCGCCTCTGCTCAAAGGCAGTCAGATCCGCCAGATGCTTACGATCGATCATTTCTTATCCTTCCGAAAATACAAATAGGGCTTCCAGATAATGCTCTCCTAAGAGGCCTAAGTTAGCCGCGTCAGGGGGCGCTGTTTGAGGTTCGATGCAGATGCCGTCCGCATCCTCGGTGTAAACAACCCACCAAGGTGCATCACACTCAATATCAATGCGGGCGACATCCTCCCAGATGACCGCTGGTACACCGCGAATCTGCGTGAACGCGTCATCCCAAGGTTGCCTGCTTGGTGACACGAACTTGCCCGTAGGAAGGCCATCGCTGTCTCGCTCCAACATCGATTCAGCGGCAAATTCAATTTCTGCGCTCCCGCCACGCCCCAGGTCGCGAGGAAACCAAGGGTGGATACCAAGCCACGCCGGAAGGTCGCAATTGCCAGGTTCGTATTCCAAACTCCAACGAACCGCGTCATCCAGAACTTCAATGTTCTGTTCGACTGTGGCGCCCCCATAAGGAGCCGGCAGATGAAGAAGGGAACGGCCCGGTCCAATTTCCTGCCAGGAAGATATGAGCCCAAAACCGTGAAGTGCGTGCGGAGGGTCGATTGTCGTGGGAAGTTGGAATTCCTTTCCGGATGGATTGCGGATGATTCCGTCACGCACGCGCCCGGCCCACGGCGCCATCGAGTACCAGCCCCAACTTTGGATCTCACCTCGAAAGGGTGTCGCGAATTCCATGTCGCGCCATTTCAGTGAGGCAATTCGTCCGCCTTGATCCAGATCAATTGCAATCTGAAATTCCGCATCGTCGATGAATTGCATCCTTATGCTCGATTCTTTTCTATGGTTTCAAGTTCGAATTTCGTTGGGGGCTGTGCGCCAGTACGGCTACAGGTTATTGCAGCAGCTCGGACGGCACAAACCATTGCATCTCGCAGCGATTCGCCGCGCAAATTCTCGAGACCATATTCGAGGATAGCGTCGACAATCACGGCGCCGACTGTGTCGCCAGCCCCAACCGTATCGACAACATCCACTTTCGATCCTGGCACATCAACAATTTCTTCGGGTGTTACTGCAATGAGGCCCTTCGGTCCTCGAGTTATAACAACAATATGGACCCCGTTTTGAATCCAATTCTTTGCAACGGAAACGGGGTGCAAATCAGGGTACAACCACGCAATATCGTCTTCGCTGGCTTTCACTACCGACGAGATTGAAATCCATCTCTCGACCGATTCCACATAGCGTTCACGGTCTGCTAAGTACGACGTGCGAACATTCGGATCGAATACTACGGGTGCGAATTCTGCGACAGTAGTCGCCCACTCATAGAGAGCTGTTGCGCCCGGTTCAACAATTGCGGCGAGGGAGCCGATGTGCAGCGCACGCGGCTTGAATCGTGATGGATCAGGGAGCCACGTATCTTTGAAATCAAAACTCGCCGTATCATCGATAGTAAAGACATAGGTAGCGCCACCCTTGTCATCCAATGTCACCTTCGCCGTCGCGGTAGGTTTCTTGCTCTTGAGCGAAAACTCCGTGCTGACGCAATCGCTACGCAGCTCTTCGGTTATTTGCTCGCCATAGTGATCGGGGGAGAGGCCACCAATAAATTCGACGCGGCGACCAAGTCTGGCAAGGGCCTTCGCAGTATTGGCCGGACCACCACCGACCACGGCGCCACCTTCGAGAATATCGACGAGGGCCTCGCCGCATACCCAAACACTCAAAGTAATTCTCCCTTACGAGCCAAGTACTCAGCGACAACTTCAACTCCAAATAGATGATCCTCGACTTGCGGAAGCCCGCTTATGAGCAGAACTCCGACAAAGCCAAGTCCTTTCACGTTCAGAGCCAAACCGCCACCGTGAATTGCATGGGTCTCCTCAGGCAAATTCTTGGACGCATACCAATCGATCCCCTGTTCTTCAGCAAGAACCCTTTCAAACATCGTCGACCGACCTGTTGCCAGAACAACCCGGGCTTTCCTTGCAATCCATCGATCGTTTTCTGGAGATGATCCAGGAAGGGATGCGTGGTAGACAGTCCAGTCTTTTAGTCGCACCTCTACGGCAATCGGAAGAGACCTAGCTTTCCCCATTGCCACCGCGATCTCGCCAAGTTCGAGAGCCTCGCCCTGCGTCAGCGAAGGCAACAAAAGGGTGGCACTCTCCCGAGCCAGTTCGGCACTTGTGAATCCGCCAGTAGTTTCGCGCATGGGTCAATCCTGCCTTACGGTTGGGCAATGATCACTATTCCTCAAACCACGCTCTCTGTTCACCCGCTGTGCCTCGGCGGAAACGTGTTTGGATGGAGCGCAAACGAAGCCCAATCCTTCGATATTTTGAACGCCTACTCCATGCACGGGGGAAACTTCGTCGATACGGCGGATGTCTATTCGGAGTGGAAAGAGGGAAATGAGGGCGGGGAAAGCGAGCGAATCATCGGCAACTGGATGAAGAAGCATGGCAATCGCAATTCCATGATCGTTGCGACGAAGGTCGCCAAATATTCGAAGCGATCGGGCCTTAGCTCCAAGAATATTGTCGAGGCCTGCAATGACTCGCTTCGCCGGTTGCAGACCGACCACATCGATCTTTACTACGCGCACGAAGATGATGAAAAGACCCCACTGGGTGAGACATTGGAAGCTTTCACCAACCTGATCAAAGAGGGCAAAGTGCGATACATCGCAGCATCCCAGTATTCGGCTACTCGACTAGACGAGGCGCTGCGATTGAGCAAAGAGAATGGTTTCGCTACCTATGTTGCCCTGCAGGAGCAGTACAACCTCATGGAACGCAAAGGCGTTGAGGGCGAGATGGCAAAGGTGATTAGCGACCACAAGATCTCAGTCCTTCCATTCTTTGGACTTGCACGCGGATTCCTCAGCGGCAAATACCAACCCGGGGTCACCGTCGAGTCAGTACGCGCTGCGGGAGTCGCCAAATACCAGAATGAAAAGGGATGGAAAACCGTCGAAGCCCTTCAAGAGATCGCCAGACATTACGCAAGCACCCCGTCTGCAGTCGCACTTGCCTGGCTACGTGCCCAGCGGACCGTCAGCGTCCCGATTGCCAGTGCTCGTACAGTCGAGCAACTAGGTGAGATCGTGCAAGTCCTTGAATTGAGCGTCGAAGATATCGCCCGACTCTCTGAAATTACTGCTTAAGGGATTCTGGTCCCACACTCCACGCCACGTCTTCGTGACGGTCAACGACCCACGCTGAATATTCGGTCAAGTCGGGATGCGAGAACCAGATCGCACCGTCGCGTCCCTCGACCATCAAGGCAGTCGCCAGGGCGTCTGCCAACGCGCCATCGGGACCGATCACCGTGGCCGATCGTGCGCCGATGGCGATCAATCCAGTGTGAGGATCCAGAATGTGAGCTCCCCGTTCATAGGTTCCACTTGTTGCTATTGCACCATCCGTGATGTCAAAGACTTGAACTACTTCCTGACGATTCTCTGGATTAACAACGCCTATGGACCAAGGAACTACTCGCTCTCCATCTAGATGACCGCCACGAAGCGTCAAATCTCCCGCCGCATTTATTTGCACGTGCTTGGCGCCTGCTTCAAGCATTATTTCAGCGCACCTATCTGCAGCCCAACCCTTGACCAAGCCGGATGGATCAAAGCCACCTTCGACGGCCCAAGGATCGAATGCGCCTTCGGTGATGTCACGCGCAATGGCACAACGGTTCCATACGTCTTTGACTTCATCGAATGTTGATTCAATTGTGATTTCATTTCTTCGCAATTTCGAGATGACCGAATCTTCCTTGTATGTCGAGAAGACGTCATCAACATGGGCAGAAAATTCTCGGACTCGATCGATTCCAACTTGAAGGGCCTCTTCATCGCCTTGATTGTCAGATGCGGCGTCAACGAAGAGGACGGTGCCCCAGACTTCTATCTCTGCGCGCAAATGTGCCACGCCGAGATCATTTCACAGACCGGCTTTGGCGAGGGCCGCTTGAAGGGATGTGTACCAACCATAAGAGGTATATGAAGCACCCGAAGCGCCCTGGATATTTGAGCCTTGAGCGGCGAGTGTCTGGGACCGAAGAACTGGAATCGCGTACTGGGTGTAGCGATCGCTGCGGCCCGTCGGAGCCTGTAGTGCCTGGGCATCAGTAATTTTCCCGTTGACTACGGTGATTTGCACTTGCACGTTTCCATAATTGACGTTAACGACGCTGCCAGAAAAGGTTCCAGAGACTTTCTTCGGTGCAGGAGCCACCACAGGTGCAGGAGTGGTTGCTGCAGGCGTTGTCGCCGCTGCCGCTGGTGTGGATGCGGCGGGAGTCGTTGTTGTAGTAGTTGTTGTTGTTGTCGCAGTGGTTGTTGTCTTGGTGGCAGCCTTGGAAACTGCAACCTTCTTCTTTGTAACTGCCTTCTTCTTAACTGCCGCCGCTTTTGGTGTGGTGGCAGCAACTGATGGAGAGGTCGCAACCGGCGTCGAGGCCGCAGGGGTTGTCGTCGTTGTCTGCGCTACAGGTGCGGTTGTGGCCGCGCTGGCTATGTTCGACAGTCCGCTCATGGCGCTTTGTGAGTTCAACTGCGGCGGGGTAATCGAGAGAACTGCCCCCAAACCACCAACTGTGCCTCCAGCGATAAGTAGAGCCCGCTTCATTCCAACCCCCTAGGTAAACGAATTCCCAATGTAGTGAACTGATTTTTCACCTTCAACCTGTGAGAGACCTCAATCCAAACCGAGCAGATCATGCGACTTTCACGCCCACTACTCGGAATGGAAAGCAAAGGCTTCATCATGGAAGCGGTTCTTAGGCACCCCTGAATCCTTCGCCGCCTTTCGCACTGATTCGACAAGCGGGCTAGGCCCACAAATGTAAATGTCGGAGTCGGCGAAAAGCGGGATCAAACGATTGAGAGTTTTTGCATCCATCGGATGTTGGCTTCGTGGCCCAACCAAATAATGAATCCGGATCGAGCCTTCAGATTGTGCGGCCAAGTAGTCAAGTTCCTGCTTGAGCACGAGATCCTCGTCGCGCGATGCGCGGTAGACGACATCCATTTGAACGCCATCCTTGAACTCCTCCATGATCGCGCGGACAGGGGTAATGCCCACACCTCCTCCGACCAGTACGACATGTCGACGAGAGGAGCGTCCCGCGGTGAAGGCGCCATAAGGGCCTTCTACAAAAACACGTGTGCCAGGCTTCAAATACGCCAGCGATCGCGAGTGGTCGCCCAAATCCTTCACCGTGATTCTCATGAGATGTTGGGTGGGTGCAGCCGACAACGAATAGGGATGCGAAATCAGAAAATGATTTCGAGCAAGAAAGCGCCAACCGAAGAACTGACCGCCTTCTGCTGCAAGTTTGTGGAGTTTGCGTCCGCGCATAATGACCGAGACCACCCCTGGGCCTTCAATGACAACCTTTTGAACTTTGAGGTTGTGCCGGATGGATCGAAGAATCGGAATGCCAAGTCTCCAAACCACGACGCTGGTACCCATGAAAATGTAGAGGGCCGTCCAGTACGCACGGTTGAGAGGATGGCCGATGAACATAGGGCCGTTGAGCACTTGGTGCATAAAGGAAAGCGCGATCGCCAAGTAGGTGTAGACGTGAATCGTCCACCAGGTTTCGTAACTCATCTTGGCGCGAGCCTTTTTGTACGAGGTAACCCCGGCCATGATCATCAAGATGAAACCGCCCAGTGCGGGCCACATCCATAAGTACTGGTGGAGCAGGCGCCAGAGTTCAACAATGAGGGGAACATGGTCTTGACCTGCATATCCCAAGGTCACAAAGAGGACATGAAACCCGATGAGGAAGAGCGAATATGGGCCGAGTTTGCGATGCCATGTCACAAGGCGGTCATGGCCGACCCCGCGCTCTACCCATGGGATTCGGGAAACAAGCATTATGCCGAGAAGGGCAAAATAGGTGCCAACCAGGGCACACAGACGCGATAGGGAATTGATCGATGCGTAGACCGAACTGATGTCGGACTTTCGCAACGTGGTGACTTGGAGGGCGATTGTGAGGCCCAATCCCAGACCAGTGATGAGTGCGGCCCAATCTACTTGAGAGCTCTTGGTCCGTTGCTGATGCGCCGCCATGGCAGAAGATAACCCTAACTTCCTGAGAGTTAAATGAGCGGCACCTCAGTGCTCACGGTGAGAATGCCAATGTGATGGCCTGCGACCCAATAAGGTAGGGCAATGCGCGTATTAGTGACCGGCGGGGCCGGATTCATCGGCTCACATCTCACCGATCGGCTCATTCAAGACGGCCATACGGTCACGGTCTTGGACAACCTTGAGACCGGCCGTATCGAAAACCTCACTGGTGCCGAGAAATCAGGCAAACTCACCTTTATCGAAGGGTCAGTACTCGACCCCGCTCTAGTCGACCAGCTCGTAGCCCAGACCGACTATATCTACCACCTAGCCGCCGCGGTTGGCGTCTTCAATATTCTCGAGCGGCCTCTTGCAAGCCTTATGACCAACATCCGAGGCACCGAGAACGTCTTGGATTCTGCACTCAAGCACTCCCGCCCCGTACTTATAGCGAGCAGCAGCGAAGTTTACGGCAAGAACATTTCAGACTCCCTGCAGGAAGATGATTCAAGGATCCTTGGATCACCCCTCACTTTGCGTTGGTCATACAGCCAGGCTAAGGCCCTCGATGAGACCCTCGCCTACGCCTATTGGAAAGACAAGAATCTGCAGGCCCGGATAGTCCGCTTCTTCAACACTGTTGGTCCTCGACAACTTGGTGCCTATGGGATGGTTGTGCCGCGCTTTGTGGCACAAGCCCTCGACAACGAAGACATCACCATCTATGGAGATGGTAAGCAAACGCGCTGCTTTGGCCACGTCGCCGACATCATCGAAGCGCTCATTGCCGTGTCTAATTCAGAGGCCACAATCGGGACAGTCGTGAACATTGGAAACAGCGAGGAGATTTCGATCCACGACTTGGCTCAGAAGATCATTGGAGCAACCAACTCCAAGAGCAAGATCGTCTACATCGCCTACGAGGACGCGTACCTAGATGGCTTCGAAGACATGGAGAGGCGTGTCCCCAATATTGATCGAATCAAGAAGTTAACGGGTTGGGAGCCGACACGAAATCTCGACACGATAATTCGAGACATGGTCCAGTATCTTTCAGCTAATTAAAGTCTGACCACATTCGGCAGATCTTTAAACACTCCAGTACAGTCCAAAATCGGAATACCTCTAACTGAAATCTGATCGACGGGCAGACCAGGCTGTGCCGTGGCCACGACAGCGACGTCGCACTCCCATGAAAGATCCACCGGCAGCGATCCTTCCCAGTCTGCAACCAATGGATCAATCCACCCAACTTCATATCCATTACTAATCAGGTCATCCCGCAATGCGGTCGCAGGGGTTTCTCTCACATCTCTCACGCCCGGCTTGTACGCCACACCCATAATCAACACGCGTTTTGTCGCGGAGTTCCCACCAACGAGGGCACGAGCTCTCTGTGAAACATAGATCGGCATTCCAACATTTATCTCGTCTGATCGATCAATGATGGAGGCGACGGTGCCGTTCCTCTCCGCCCACCATGACAGATACATGGGATCTACTGGGATGCAATGTCCACCAACTCCGACACTTGGGATGAAACGCATAAACCCATATGGTTTTGTTGAAGCCGCGTCAATAACCTCGTGCACATTGATACTTTGACCAGCACACAATTGGGCCAACTGATTCACAAGTGCAATATTCACGAGGCGAAAAGTGTTTTCCAAAAGCTTGGCCGTCTCAGCAACCTCCGGGGCAGAAACTTCAACTACTTCATCGCACATGGAGCTGTAAAACTCAACCGCTCGTCGCGTCGATTCCTCGTCGATTCCGCCGACCAAACGTGGAGTGTTCTTCTGATGCCACTTGATGTCTCCCGGATTTACTCGCTCTGGAGCCACCGCAAGATAGATCTTCGCACTCTTATCCCCGAGGTTTTCCACGATCCTTGGGGCAATGAATTCTCTCAATGTCCCCGGAAACGATGTTGATTCGTTGATGACCAATGTTCCAGATACAAGGTGAGGAGCAATATCCAGCACTGCGCTTTCAAGAATGCTCAAGTCGGGCGCTCGCTGCGCATCCAGTGGCGTTGGAACACAGATCGTCACAATTGCAGCGTCTTTGACATCTGAGGCTGAATTCGAGATCCGATACTTCCCAGAGCCAAGCACCTCTTGGATATCAGAGGAGGGAACGTCCTCAACCGGACTTACTCCCGCCGATATTCCCGCGTATTTGGCTGGAGAATTCTCAATTCCGATGACCTTCCAGCCCGCCTTTATCGCAGCCATAGCCAAAGGGAGTCCCACATAACCTTGACCGATAATGGCAACAGTCTTGTTGCGTTCTGACATGTAGGCGACCCTATCCCTTAACTAGTTGTTCGGCAGTTTTTGCTTCAGCACTATTCGGATACAACTGCGAAATTCTAGAAGCAATCTTCCGGGCGCTATCTAGATCCTTCACCTGAATATAATCCGTGGCAAGTTGATACATATTGTTTGTGTTCCATTGATCGATCTTCATTAACTTCAGCCGGTATGGGATCGCCAATTCGTACTTCTTTGCCATTTCATATGCAATTGCAGCCAGGTAGTTGCCGTTTCTAGATCTCGGATCCTGTTTAATTATCGACTTTGTGAGCTCCAATCCCAGATCGATCAATGAGCCCCGTAGCGAAATGTCTGCCAGTGCTATGCGCAGCTGAATGTTGCTCGGTTGGATATCCGTCGCCTCGTGAATCTTATCTACGAATTGGGTCTTGCTCCATCCTCCTCTATACCGCTGCAACTCCATAAGAACGGAAGAACTGCGCCAGGCAGGAACCATCACTATCAGCATAAGCACGGAAAGGACAAAGGAAACAATCACCGCAAAAGCACTTGATTCAGCCGGCAGTTTAGTTTGCTTGATGGAACTGCCTGACTTGTGCTTCGGGATCGGCTTCCGTCCCTCCTCAGAAAAGTGTCGCGAGATGCCATAAAGTGCGCCTCCAGTTACCCAAAACCAAACGGCGACTCCGAGATTATCCACTGAGATAGAGGATATGAGAAGCAATGAAAACCAGATGGAAAAAAGAGCGATAAGTTCTAGTTGCGGTCCCCCTGTGAGGTTCTTGATGGTTCTAATGGCAGTGGAGAAAATTAAGAAGATGAGGAAGAGATAGGGCAGGATGACCAAAAGTCCACCAGTGGCTGCTAGTTGCAGAAATACATTATGGGCATTATCGGCCATTTGCCCTGGCACAATCTGCACTCGAGGAGCGAATTGTCCGTAGTTTTCACCAAATCTATCGAGGCCGATTCCCGCAAATGGATGGGACTTGAACATTCCCAGGGCAGCATGCCAATAATCTATTCGGCTTTGAACCGAACCACGGTAGAGACGACTAGCCAAGGGCCCCTTGTTGAGTATGCCAAAGAAGGCTGGCAAGCTACTTAATCCGACGATGACGCAGGCAATGATTCCCATTCGCCGATGAATCTGCCAAATCTTGGCGACCGCCAAGATGGAAAATCCCACACCAAATGCCGCCAGGCCCTGCATTGATCCACAACGTTTAAGAAGAAATATCTCAACCAGGAGAAGTAGGATACCCAATCCTCTTACCCAATTCTTCTTCTCTACAAGAACCAACCAAAAACTGGCAATCGCAGCCGCAGCCATAATTCCAGAAAAGAAGTCCGGGTTTCCTAGTGTCCCAATAACTGGGTTGTACAGAAGCACCCAGCTGAACGGATCATGACCAAAGGTTTGCAATGAACCATGTATCGTCAAAACAACACCAACCACCAGAAGCCAAATCCGAATTTGTCTGATGTCCGAGGAAGCAAAACTCATCATCGCGGCGAATGAAAGAACAGCCAACGCCATATACGAGAAGGCGCCGTCATTGCGCTGAAGAGCGCCAAAAAATGCGGTGTACTTGACATCGGTTAAAAGCCCTGCAATCAGGACACCCGTTGCAAAACCAACGACTGCCCATTGCCCTAACGTCATTCGTTCATCACGGGAGGAAATAAAGTGGCTAATCACTGACCCGAGGATCCACGCCGAGAGAATTGTCAGCACGACCATCTTTGGCACGTTGATTGGGTCAGCTAAAGGCGGCCAAACAAAGAGAGTAGTTGAAAGAGATGCAATCAACACCAGGATTCTCATTTGAGATGCGCGCTTTTGCCCCATGTGAGTCACTAGATACACCCCATCTCGTAACAATATCTTGGCTGACTCTAACAATTAATCTCAAGAATTCTCTGCAATTCAAAGCACTATCGCCAGAAAGAGCCAGAAACCCGGCCCCTGCCGAAGCAGGGACCGGGCCTCTGTTAGTTAGTTAAGACTAACTGGTCGGCTTACGCCTTTGTCTTCTTGATGATCCTGACGAGCAGGTTCGACAAGGAGGTTAGCTGTGCACGTACTGACGCCATCAAGGTGTCAACACGGAGACCAAGAGCAACAACTGCTGCTGTAGCAGCATCTGCTGAATCTTGAGCTGCCTGTGCAGCAGCGGTTGCTTCCTGAGCAGCTGTTGTTGCAGCGTCAGCAGCGTCAGCAGCGTAGTTAGCTGCATCGGTTGCTGCGTTTGCTGCATCAACTGCGGCGTCAGTTCCTGGGTTCGTAACATCGAATGAAACGGTAATTGTCTTTCCAGCTGTTGAGTCAGCAATTACCGCGTCGGTGCTTGAACCTTCAGTACCGGTAAGAGTTACGGTACCTGCAGACATTGGAGCGTAGATAACGAAGGTCTTGACTCCACCGACGAAGGCAATAGCGGCGGTTGGGAGTGTTCCCTGAACCGCTACGTTGCTCACAACAGCTGCAGAGAATGCGTTAAGAGTCGCATCTCCGACGGCTGTTCCGTCAGATCCCTTTGCTGTGACGGTAACAGTTACCTTCTCGCCAGCAGCATATGAGGTCTTATCGGTTGTCATGGAGACAGTTCCGATGGTCGCCTTGCCAACAGTGACCGTGTAGGTCTTAGTGATTGTTGGAGAGGTCAGAGCATTGGCAACGGTGATTACTGCTGTTCCTACTGCAACCCCAGTGACGTTGAATGTGGATCCGGTCTGTCCGGTTGTTGTAACTGTTGCTACAGCGGTGCTTGAGCTGCTTACGTAGTAAGTACCCAATGCTGCTGTAATACCAGCTGCATCTTTACCAGCAATTGTCACAACGTCAGTTCCACCAATTTTTGTAACAGTGTTGGTTGGTGTGAGTGTGTATGAAGCAAGGGCATCTGCGAAGTTCACAGTTGCGGTTGCAAGTACAGCTCCACCTGGTTCGGTGATCGTGACAGTTGCAACACCAGAGGTGCCGTCGCTGAATACGCCGAGGTAGTACTGTCCTGCGGTTCCAGCGGTGATCGCACGACCAGCGCCAGCTGTTCCAAGTGAAGTTGAGCTACCGAAGGCCAAAGTTCCTGGGCCAGAAACGGTCGCAGACAACTTGATTGCAGCAGTAAGAGCAACTCCGCCAGCCTTCAACGGATTGACCAAGATGGTGGCAGCCTGTGAGGTACCAATGGTCTTGGCAGAAGTTATTGCAGTTTTGGTTCCCAGAGTTGGAGCGGTGGTACCAGAAGCCATACCCCATGTTGAATCAGCTGAAGTTGCAGGACCTTCTGCAGCTACAGTCACTGTCCAGGTCTGGACGGCGGCGTTAACTGTGCCAGCGTTTGGTGATACAACGGCTGCAGTGAACTTAACTACGTAAGTTCCAGCAATCGCCGTTGATGGCAAAGTAACGGTGTAAACACCGGAAGCTGCGTTGTAAACAGTTGCGCTTGCTGTATCAGCAGTTGTACCTACAAGGCCACTGACTGATGTAGAAGCGTTTGTGTTTGACGCTTGGTTGACGGTCAAAGTAGGAACCGTTGAGTTACCGGTTGGGGCGCTGCTGAGTGAGGCAGTTACAGTCATGGTGTCTCCACCAAGGCCTGTAAATGACTGCGTCAGCGTGTTTGTCGCCGCAGTTCCAACTGTGACACTAGATGTTGCATTGGCGAGCGTCAGTGTGTCTGCCTGTGAAGTTGCCGATGAAGGCACTACAGACAGAAGACCCAAGCCCATCGCAGCAACAGCTACAAGCGAAATTCGCTTGAGAGTTGTCTTTGTAGACATTAGTTTCCTTTCGATTGTCGCATCTGAGACGTTCTCAAATGCGGCTTTTCGATGCATCGCACGTGCTGATGCACCAAATTCCCCGCCGCGTATCCGGACCCGGCGAAGAAAGCTAGATGGAAGAGAGGTCATGGAGTCGCTCCCTTTCCTGTATCAGAGACTGAAATGGCTTGGGCAAGAATTTGTGTCTTGCCCGCAGTAAGAAGTAGGCGTGTTGTAATCGCTCTTGGGGCTGCAGTTAAATCATACCCATTGCCCGTTGTTGGCAAAAGGAAATCTGACTTGATGGCCGAATCAATGACCATCGTCACAGTCATCAAATACTGACCATTTGCAAGGCGTTCAATGTTGGTCGTCGTGGATGACAATTTGAGTGAAGTCCAAATCCCATTGATTCCCGCTGCTGGAAGCGCTGAATAACTAGTGCCAGTCCCATCGACAGTGATCGATTGAGCGAGAAGAATGTTCGGACCGCCGCTTAATGTCATGGCCTGGTTACTCAACACGATCCCAGAGTCAGTGAGTACTGGCGCATCTTTTCCTACAAACAATTTGCCAATGTTCTTATTGGAATCGGTGATCGTGTTGCCGGTTGGGATGCCATCTGAATCAAGACCAGGGAATGTCACAGGTGCGCCTTTGACCGCAAAGCCGCTGACGAGACCGTTGACCTTCTTTGAAGGCGTCGAGGCCACTGCGGTTGGGGTTTGGGAAGATGCGGAAGCCCGTGGCTTGGTCGAGGCAACGTTCGAATTATCAGTTGGTGTCGCTGTTGTTGGGACTCCAGCGACAGGGCCATGTGAAACATTTGGCAGTGCCGATGGGATACGCGTCTCATTGCCGGTCAATGAGTTAAACCCAAGGAACGCAGTCACAACAAGAAGGAATGAGAGTGCGACCTTGGAAGATTTCTTCGCAAGCTCGGAGGACTTCTTGTACGTAGTTGAAAGAAGATCAAGAGCAGTCAAGCCACGCTCTTCATCAATGACAAACTCGGAGAGAATACGGCGCAAAGATGCGCGAGCGCGTGAGACCGTGTGACGCACTGCTGCAGTCTTGATACCCAGCTCGGCGGCAATCTCGTCGGTGGAGCGTCCTTCGACTTCCCACATAACAAGTGCAGCGCGCTCGGCTGGTGACAACATTGCCAAGGCTTGGCGAACTATGGCGGCGTCTTCGGCCGCACTCAATACTGCTGAGTGGTCGCCGTCGTCTTGCCAGGATGCCTCGATCTCTGCGGTTGCATCGTCCAAGAGGACGAGGTTGGGACGACGACCTTCGATGCGGAAGAGGTCGATGCAGAGATTTTCGATCGTGCGGTGCAAATAAGAAAGCGCGTGATCGTCAGATTCGAGTTCGGGAGCGGCAAGCATGAACTTGATCAAGGCGTCTTGGGTGATTTCTTCGGCCTTGGCCCCATCTTTGAGAACACGATTGGCGTGGGCGAGTAGTTCGCTGCGGTGCTCAGTGTAGAAAGCGCCCAGCTCAGTAACGGTCCAGACCATAGGACCTTCCTGAACTACGTTCTTCGCCACGGGATTCCCTCTTGTAACCGGTTTTTTGATACAGAAACGGCCGTCGCCGCCTCTACTTGCTACTACGAATCTAACCGCACTTTGTCGCGGAGGTGGGACAAAACGGACAATTCACCGAGAGTTCACAAGGAGGAATTCCCTATTTGATGGTGAATACACGCCTGTAAACGACCTTGTCGTCAATAGTGATGACAATAGAGGCAATTCCAGGCTTGACCTCGTTCTTGCCGACCCTGCCCGGCTTGCCATTGATGAAGACGAGGGCCTTGACCCCAATGGCCACAACCGTAATGACTCGGCCGCTAGCCGTGACCTTGATGGTGGCATTCACCGGCGGTTTGGTCGCATCGGCGGTCGGGGTTGGCGTTGGCTTCACCGTGGGTGAAGGAGTTGGACTTGGTTTAACAGTAGAGCTCGGAGAAGGCGATGGTGATGCTTTTGCCTTGACGGTGGCTTGGGTTTGAACGGTGTTGGATTGAGAATATGCCCCAGCTGCGCTCTGGGTCGCAGAAATCACCGCAGTTCCGACCCCCACGATTACCAAGGAGGTCCCCGAGATCGTGGCGATTTTCGGATCCGATGACGTAAATTTCCACGTCCCCGACGAATTAGAAGTCGGTGGGGCAATTTGCTTTGGTGCATCGCCCAACGTCGCCGTGATTGGAGCAAAAGTGCCAAGAGTTGGGATGTGGCCAAATACTTCGATCAACATTGAAGCAGTGCCTTGCGACAAGATGTTTGTGGCGGCTTGAGTTGCGGTGATGGTTGCCCTACCGGCCCCCGTAACCTTTGCCATCCCATCAACAATTGCAATAACTGATGTGTCAGACGAGGAGTACGACCAACTTCCGCTTGACGTAGATGTCGGCGGTGTCAACGCGAAATCAGGGTCGTTGACTACTTTTTGAATATCAGACCAAGTCCCAATCTTCGGGGTTCCAACGACGGTCAACTTCATCGAGACTGGAGCAGGTGAAGCAAATGTTGTAGTGGGAGCCTGGGTAGCGGTGATTGTCGTAACACCCGGTTTCAAAAGCGTGGCGATTCCACCACTCAATGCCACGATGGTTGGGTCAGATGTTGTGAAACTCCATGCTCCGGTTGACGTTGATGTCGGGGGCGCAATGTTCACATAAGGCGCGCTAGCCATTTGCGCAGTGAGGTCGGAGAAGGTGCCCAAAGTCGGAACCGGGCCAAGGACTGTAAATGTCATCGTCGCAGTCGCTGCAGCAAAGTCCCCCGCCGCGGGCTGGGTTGCGGTGATAACCGTGGTCCCAAAAGCCAAAGGAGTAACGGTGTTTCTGTCAATTGATGCGACGGTCGGGTTGGATGAAGTGAATGTCCATGCTCCAGGTGAACTCGACTTGGGAGAAACCAGAGTCAAACTTGCAACGCTGTCCTTCGTTACGCTGATATCACCGAAGGTTCCAAGCACCGGCGCAATCGGAACCACAGTGAATTTCATTGACGCCGTAGCGGATTTCCAATTTGGCGTGCTGGACTGACTTGCATAAATCAAGACCGAGCCGGCAGCGTGGAAGGTCACCAGGCTTCCCGCAACCGAGGCAATATTCGGATTTGTTGATATGAATGACCAGCCACCGTCTGAGGTGGACGTGGGGGGAACAAGTGCGTATGTCCGCTGAGTAATAAGTATGGACTGTGGAGCAAAGATGCCGATCGCGGGCGTCCCTTGGCTCACTCGAATCTGCGTGGATCGCGAGCGGGCGGTGAAACTTCCAGTCGCCGCTTGCGAGGCGGTAATGGTGGAGGTCCCTGCACCGACGACGTTAATCGTCCTGCCCGAAATTGTCGCCACTTTTGTGTTTGAGGAGGTGAAGATCCACGGAGCCGGCGAATTCGTAGTTGGGGGGACTATGGGTACAGATCCCACTCCGTACGCCGTCGTGATAATCGGAAATGAGCCAAGGATCGTGAAGGTCGCCTGCGCCGGCGTCGATGAGGCAAACAGGGATATGACGAGCGCGAAGACTGCATAAACGTATGATTTTCGAGACCGATGCATACTTTCATTATCCTCAGCCCCATCGACCCCCTTGGGATTTGCGAGGCGAGGCCTCTGTGAAATTCGTGCGAAAGAACTAGTGAGGTTAATCGCAAAGTGCACTTTTGGCTTGCGCCTGCTCGCGATTAGGAGAAGGCTGAAGGGGTTCTTCGGTGCAAGGAGAGGCCACCAATGTTCCAAGTGCGTATTCATGGTCGCGGCGGACAAGGCGTGGTCACAGCCGCTGAGTTAATCGCCCAAGCAGCCTTTGATGAGGGTCGCTTTGCCCAAGCGTTTCCAAGTTTTGGCTCCGAGCGCACAGGTGCGCCCGTTGTCGCTTTCGCCCGCATATCGGGTGCAGAAATCCGCGTTCGCGAACCGATCATGGCACCGGATGCGATCATCGTGCAGGACGAGACTCTTTTGGGCGCCGTTGATGTCTTCAATGGTCTCAGTCCGTCCGGCTACGTCCTCATCAATTCAACAAAATCTTTAACGGAGCTTGGCTTGAAAGAAAGCGACATCCTGAAGATTCGCTCCATGACGGTGCCGGCCACTCAATTGGCTCTTGAATATTTGGGGCGGCCAGTGCCCAACGCCGTCCTACTCGGCGCATTCGCTTCTCTGACCAACGTTATTTCCCTCGAATCGGTCAACAAGGCGATTACTGAGCGATTCAGCGCAAAGCTAGCTGCTGGAAACTGCGCGGCCGCAACGGCGGCCTACGAGTTTGTTCGAACAAAACTGAAGGAGCCGTTGCATGCTTAAGCAGGTCGAAGGATCAAAGGCGGTCGCCGATGCAGTGGCCTGTTGCAGGCCTGAAGTCATTTGCGCCTATCCGATCTCCCCGCAGACCCACATCGTTGAGGGTCTGAGCAGGCTGGTTAAAGCCGGTGATTTGAAGAACTGCGAATTCGTGAACGTCGAATCCGAATTCGCTGCGATGTCGGTTGCCATCGGCGCGAGCGCCGCTGGAGCACGGACCTACACCGCTACCGCAAGCCAGGGGTTGTTGTTCATGGTCGAGGCGGTATTCAACGCATCGGGATTGGGCCTGCCCATTGTGATGACCGTGGCCAATCGCGCGATCGGTGGACCGATAAACATCTGGAACGACCACAGCGATTCCATGTCCCAACGCGATTCAGGCTGGATTCAAATCTATGCAGAGACCAATCAAGAAGCTGCTGATCTTCACGTGCAGGCATTTCGCATCGCCGAGGAACTCTCTCTGCCAGTGATGGTCTGCATGGACGGCTTCATCCTCACGCACGCGTCAGAGCGGGTGGACATCCCAGAGCAAGAGCAAGTGGATGCATTTCTTCCACCTTATTCTCCGCGTCAGGTTCTAGATCCTGACGAACCGGTCTCTATCGGTGCAATGGTGGGGCCGGAGGCATTCATGGAGGTGCGCTACATGGCCCACGCGAAGACCTTGTTGGCACTGGAGAAGATCCCACAAGTCGCCAAAGACTTTAAGAAAGTCTTCAACCGTGATTCCGGAGGCTTGGTCCGCCCGTATCACTGCGACGATGCCGAAACCGTAATCATCGCCCTCGGATCCGTGCTTGGAACAATCAAAGATGTTGTTGACGAATTGCGCTCAAAGGGAACCTCTATTGGAGTCCTAGGGATCATTACATTCCGCCCGTTCCCATTCGAGGCAGTTCGCGAGGCACTCAAAAATACGAAGCGCGTTGTTGTCATCGAAAAGGCGTTCTCAATCGGTATCGGCGGAATCGTCGCTGAAAATGTGAAGGACGCAGTTTCGGAGCAGAAGACTTCCATTTACACCGTCATCGCAGGGTTGGGTGGACGACCGATCACTAAGTCCTCCTTGCATGCACTCTTTCATCAAGGGCTTAACGATTCTCTCGAACCACTGACATTCCTAGACCTTGATCAGGATCTTGTGGAACGCGAAATTATTCGTGAGGGGTCAAAATAATGAGCACAGCACCAGTGAAGTTCTATCAGGTCGGAAGCTTCGCAGTTGGCAATCGATTACTTCCGCCAGACCAGCGATCAATCCAGTCGGATGCCGAACGCACCAACGCACTGACGTCAGGACATCGTGCTTGCCAGGGTTGCGGAGAAGCACTCGGTGCACGCTACGCCCTTGATGCAGCAATGCGCGCGTCCAACGGGAAAATGATTGCCGTAAACGCAACAGGCTGTCTTGAGGTTTTCTCAACTCCGTATCCTGAAAGCTCGTGGAGAATCGCCTGGCTACACTCACTTTTTGGAAATGCTCCAGCGGTGGCAACTGGTGTTGCCGCTGCTTTGAAGGCAAAGGGCCAGAGCGATACTCGCGTTGTAGCCCAGGGCGGCGACGGAGCCACAGTTGATATCGGATTCGGCGTTCTCTCTGGCATGTTCGAGCGAAACGATGACGTCCTTTATATCTGCTACGACAACGAGGCATACATGAATACCGGAGTTCAGCGCTCCGGAGCGACCCCGCCAGCTGCGAGAACTGCCACGACTCAAGCGGTCGGGCCCGAACCAGGAAACGTGTTTGGGCAAGGCAAGAATCTGCCGCGAATTGCCATGGCCCATGAAATCCCGTACGTCGCAACAGCAACCGTTGCCGACCTTCGCGATCTCGAGGCGAAAGTGACTCGTGCGATGCAATTTCGCGGAGCACGGTACTTGCATGTACTAGTGCCCTGTCCGCTGGGGTGGGGCTCTGCATCCTGCGACACGGTTCGTATTGCCCGTCTTGCCACGCAGAGCGGGTTGTTTCCCGTCTTTGAAGCGGAGCGCGGAGAAGTTGTCTCATCTACGCCAATCAGACAGCGAGTCGGCGTTGAGGATTACTTGAAACTTCAGTCGCGTTACGGCCATCTCTTCTCGCCTAAACGACGCGAGGATGTCATCGATCATCTGCAAGCAAATGCTGATCGCAATATTGCGCGGTACAACTTGATTGACGCTGATACAAAGAACGCAGATTTGTCAGAGGCAGGTGCTCTCTGATGGAGAAGCCATTTGCAATCACTCTGGAAGTCGAATCCAGTCTTGCCAACCACACGGGTTCGTGGAGGGTAGAGCGTCCTCAATACGTAAACCTCATGCCACCGTGCAACAACGCATGCCCTGCCGGGGAAAATATTCAGAACTGGCTCTACGTCGCAGAGGATGGATCATACGAAGCGGCATGGCGTTCCTTGATTATCGAAAATCCTTTTCCAGCGATCATGGGACGAGTTTGTTACCACCCGTGCCAGACCGCATGCAATCGCGCTCAACTCGATGAAGCAGTCGGCATCAACTCGGTGGAACGCTTCCTTGGCGATCTTGCTATTGAGAAGGGCTGGAACATTCCCGTAATTGCCCCGGCCTCTGGTTTCCACGTGTTGATTATCGGCTCTGGGCCAGCAGGACTCTCGGCGGCATACCACCTTCGCCGGTTGGGACATGAGGTCACTGTGCGAGAAGCGGCGAACGCACTTGGCGGCATGATGCGATGGGGGATTCCAAAGTACCGACTGCCTCGCGAGATTCTTGATGCTGAGATCAAGCGCATCTCCGACATGGGTGTCAACTTCGAACTCAACACGCGCGTGGATGATGTTCAGGTCGCGCTCAAGGAGGGCTTCAACGCAATCTTCCTTGCCGTCGGTGCCCACATCGGAAAGCGTGCGTACATACCTGCCGGCGAGGCCGCCCGCATTCTCGATGCCATCAATGTCCTGCACGATGTCGAAGATGGCCAAGCCCCGATGTTGGGTCGCAAAGTTGTCGTTTACGGCGGAGGCAATACGGCTATCGACGTGGCCAGAACGGCAAAACGACTCGGTGCCGAGGAATCCATCATTGTTTACCGTCGCACTCGCGAGAAGGCTCCCGCCAATGACACTGAAATCAAGGAAGCCCTCGAAGAAGGCGTCCTCATCAAGTGGCTCTCCACCATCAAGCACGCCGAAGTCGGAAAACTTCAAGTGGAGAAGATGATCTTGGACGAGAAGGGCTTCCCTCAGCCAACCGGTGAATTCGAAGAACTTGAGGCCGACTCGCTCGTTCTTGCACTCGGACAAGAGTCCGACCTTTCTCTCCTCAAGGACGTCCCTGATCTCGAAGTGGAAGATGGCGTCGTCAAAGTCAACGCAATGATGATGACAGGCCATGCAGGAGTTTTCGCCGGCGGAGACATGGTGCCAGCAGAGCGCACTGTCACAACCGGCGTTGGCCATGGAAAAAAGGCCGCCCGCAATATTGATGCATGGTTGCGCAGCGTTGAATACGTCGGCCACGACAAGCATGAGCTCGTCGAGTTCAAAGACCTAAATCCTTGGTATTACTCCGATGCCCCGCACGCGGTGCGTCCGCGATTAGAAGGCGCACGTCGCGCATCGACTTTTGATGAGGTAGTGCAAGGACTGGATGAGTCAACCGCACTCTATGAAGCCCGTCGTTGCATGTCCTGCGGCAACTGCTTCGAATGCGATAACTGCTTCGGAGTTTGCCCGGACAACGCTGTCATTAAGTTGGGAACTGGTAAAGGCTTTGAAATAAACCTTGACTACTGCAAAGGCTGCGGTATCTGTGTCAGCGAATGCCCGTCGGGATCGATAATCATGATCCCAGAGAAGAGTTAAAGTGATTGTTTGTGCACCAGTAACAATGGACGGAAACATAGATCCGCGATGGGGCCGTGCAGATTGGGTGGCTATCGCGGATGTCCAAAACGGAAAGATACACACGTGGCGAGAAATTGAAGTGTCCTGGAGCCGGCTACACGATGAAGGAACCGAAGGATCCCATCATGCGCGCGTAGTCAAGTTCCTAAAAGAGCAGGGTGTTGAAGCAGTTGTCGCGAACCACATGGGCGAAGGCATGACACGAATGCTCAAAACGATGGGAATTCCAGTTCATCTAGGTGCAGCTGGTGATGCCCGCACCGCCGTTCAAGAACTGACGGTGTGAATCCCGTACTTCTTCTCCCACCAATCTCGAGCCGCTGCAAGCAACTGAGGTTCGGTCATTCTTGTGATGTCGAGGTCCAGAACGTCTGCCACTTTCTTGGCGACTAGCGGGTGCTTCTTCTCAAAGTAATCGGTCAGTAAAGGGACCGCGCTGCCTTTTCCTTTTCCATGAGTTATCAGGAGCACTTCCCGCGCGGGCTCAAGCGCCTTGGAAATTTCCTCGAGGTAGTCTGGCATGTACTCATTGATGTCGTGGCCCCGATTGAACTGGGCCATGCGAATATGGTTGTGGCGATCAAAAGGATTGCGCTCCTTGACCGTCTTATGCTCAGCGCCTTTTTCTATCCCCTCAAACCACATACGAGTTTCTTCTTGGGTGACGACTGCTAGAACGAATGGACCAGAATTCGTAGACATGACTTGCCTCCATAGGCTATTTCCCTCATGACTCTACTCTCGGAATGACGAGATGCACCTACTCGGGATAAATCTCACAATCCGCGAGGCGTGATGGCTAACGAGAAACCTTCACCGTCGCCGCAAATACCCATTTCTGGGTTCCACACCCGCTACCTGCGATCTTGCACCCAGCCGAAGCGCCTGGACTTGGCAAAGACGCCTCTCATTGCGTGTCCTCTCAGAATTGGCTGTAAGAGTAAGCACAGCCTCGCGAAAGTTACCCTAATTCAATCTCTGCTTTTTCTGAGTATTCGATAACCATTTCCAATCCAGTGTTCCAAAAAGTGGGCGGCTACTAGACGAGCGCCAGAAGTTTTAAGAGATGGGTCGTCTCCTCTGCGACTCTAGATCGTGCGCTCTTAATATATTTGCGCGGATCCACCAACTTGGCATCGGATTCAAGCATGCGACGAACCTCATCTGTGAATACGTGATTTAGGTGCGTAGCAATGTTTATCTTGGACATGCCGGCCCTAACGGCCTCTTGGAGTCCGGACTCGCTAACACCGGATGAACCATGTAGGACCAAGGGGATCGAAACAGTATTGGCGATCGCCTTGATCAACTCAAAATCGAGACTTGCATCTCTAGTGGTCATTGCATGCGAGGTGCCAACGGCTACAGCAAGAAGATCCACCCCCGTGGACTGCGCGAATGCTCTTGCCTCCAGGGGATTCGTGCGAACTCCGGGCGCGTGAACCCCGTCTTTTCCGCCAACTTCTCCAAGTTCGACTTCGATGGTTGCGCCGTAATTACTGCATAATTTGGCCATCCGCGAACTCGCCTCAACATTCGCGTCGAATTCCAATTTTGACCCGTCAAACATGACACTGTCGAATCCGAGATCAAGGGCTTCCTTTACCAGGCTCTCGCTTTCGGCGTGATCAAGATGCACCGAGACTCGTACACTCGATGCTTCTGCTATTGCCAGTGTCGCAAGGGCGATCGGTTTCAGCGAACCATGATATTCGACGCAGTTCTGACTTATCTGAAGAATGACCGGCAGTTGAGCGGACTCGGCTCCCATGACGAGAGCCTCCGCGTGCTCAATAAGAATCACATTGAATGCGCCAACAGCGCGATCCTGTGCCTTAGCATCCAAGATCAATTCTTTGGAAGTGGTTCTAGACATTGCGCTCCTTTAGGCGATGATGATTTCAACACCCCGAGAGCGCAATTGCTCTGCTACCTCGGGATCGATTCCACTGTCCGTAATCAAAACGTCGATTTCGTCTACTGGGCAGATTGTTGCAAAAGCTCTTCTTGACAATTTCGAACTATCGGTGACTACAACCGTTTTGCCTGCTCGCGCTGCAATCTGGCGATTCACTCTTGCCTCATCTTCATGGCCCGCTGCTGCACCCGAAATCGGGTCAAGTGCTTCTACACCTATAAAAGCAATATCGATATTGACTTCTTTTAGTACTTCTTCAGCAAAGGGACCCGTGAGTTCGTAAGAATGTGGGCGGGCAACCCCGCCGGTAACGACGATCTTGATCTGCTGACGCACAGTCAGCTCAGTAGCAATGTTGAGGGCGTTTGTGACGACTGTTAGGGCGGGATGTGTCTCCGTTGCGTCGCCTTGTGCAAACTCGCTGCGAGCAACGAGAGCACGCGCCACTTCTGTCGTGGTCGTTCCACCGTTGATACCGACAACTTGATATCGGGAGACCATTTGTGCCGCCACCACTGCGATCCGTTGCTTTGCTTCATCATCCTTCGCGATCTTGAATGTCAAAGGTAAGCCCAAGGAACCACCTGTCGCGACGGCTCCTCCGTGTGTGCGAGTCAGCAGTTGTTGCTTCGCAAGCGCGTCAAAGTCACGCCTGATGGTCGCTTCTGAAACAGCAAGTGCCGCGGCCACTTCTTCAACTTTTATACTGCCGTTGGCGACAACCAGCTCAAGGATATTTGCTAGACGCTGTTGCCGGCTCATTTCTTGCTTCCCGAAGACTTTGAGCCTTCCAACATACGTTTGGCCAAGATTGCCGCTCCCACAACGGCGGAATTGTCCCCAAAATGAGAAACGGAGAGTTTGGGTTTTCGTTGCCAGAGCGAACGCCCATTGATTTTTTTGCGAAGGGGTCCAAGTAGTTCCTCACCGCTCATGGAAACACCGCCTCCGATAATGATCAGGTCTGGGGGGAGGATCGAAATATACATAGTCAGCACACTGGCCAATCCCTCGAGGGCCTCATCCCAGACCGAGACCGCATATGGATCTCCAGCCCTCACTAAAGCCAATACCTCCGCTGCTCCTTCGACATCAATCCCGGAGCGCTCGGCGTACCTGCGAGCAATTGACGCGCCTGTTGCCACCGTTTCAAGGCAATTAGCCCCACCGCACGTGCAATTCTCACCAGATCCAATTTCAATGTGTCCCAGTTCACCGGCTAAAGAGTCCTCGACGATCTCACCGTTAACGAAGATTGCACCTGATATTCCAGTACCAATAGGCAAGAAAAGAAAATTGTCGACTCCCACGCCTGCGCCAAATTCCCTCTCCGCCAATCCACCAGCTCGCACATCGTGACCAAAACCGACGGGCAGGCCAGTCGCATCCTCAAGTAGTCGTCGAAAGGGAACATTTTTCCAGCCGACATTTTCGGCAAAAATTGAGACTCCTAGTCCTTCATCCACCAATCCTGGAACCACGATTCCCAGTGCCTTGGCCTGCGGATTCTCCTTCGCGAGCTTCTGCCCAAAAGCAATGACGCCCTCGAGTGCCTGATCCGAACCGTGCTCTCTACCGGTCGACCATCGCTCGCTCGCGATAATCGAGGAACCTTCGACAATTGCGCCTTTCAAGAAAGTCCCACCAACATCGATTGCGATCACAGGTGCCGAAGGAGCCGAACTCATTTCGAGATCCTCCCATCTTTCGCGGCCATTTTGCTATTTAACGCTTCCACTCAGCAAACCGCTGACGATGAAACGGTTCGTAACTAGAGCGATAGTCGCAGGAACTATCAGTGCTAATACACCGGCGGCGCTGAGAAGTGAGTACGGAACAACATGTCGACCCTGAAGAGCCGCGATCACGACGGTGAGGGGCTGGGTTGAAAGATCGCTCGAAAGAACCAGGGGAAATATGAACTGTGACCAAGCAAAGAGGAAAGTGATCACGGCGGTTGAAGCGATGCCGGGGACAATTAGGGGGAGGACGAGGTGTCTAAATATCTGCATTCGACTGGCTCCATCTACATCACCAGCCTCCTCAATCTCCTTGGGCAGACTCTGCATGTAGCTGTAGAGAATCCACGTGGCTAGAGGCAAGAATCCCGAGACATAGCAAAGGACTATCCCCGCATACGTGTTCACCAAGTGGAAGAAGGCCAATATTCGATAGATCGGAATTAGAGTCGTGTAGGCGGGAAAAGCCATCGTGGCAATGACGGCGAAGAAAAGCACCTTCTTCCCACGGAACTCCATACGGGCGAATGCATACGCAGCAAGACTGGATAGCACGACAGTGATGATGGTCGCTGAAATACACTCAATAAAGATGTTTGCTGTCGATTGTCGAATAGCGTCTTGAAGGTCTCCACTCCCCGTCAAAAGCGCACGATAATTCGCGAGATTCGGAGTTGGTGGCAAAAAATGACTGGGTTGATCTGCAATCTGTTTATCCGTTTGAAAGCTGGAATTGATCACCCAATAGATCGGGGCAAGTGACCAGACGGAGATGAAGAGAATTCCGCTACTCCTAAATAGAGACAATTTACTTTTCATCAGTATTCAACTTTTCGATAAACAACTCGAACGACAAATACCGCGATAAATAGAGTGAACAGCGTAATCAGGAGAGAAATCGCGTAGCCTTCGCCAAAATCCAGATTCTGAAAGCTGATGAAATAGGTCTTCATACTCAGTGACGCACCAGTCGTGGCTGCTCCATTAAGAATATATGGTTGATCGAAAATATTGAGTGTGGCAATGGTGGACTGCACCATGGCAATGGCAATGCCCGGACGAACCAGCGGCAAAGTCATATGCATAAATGTCCGTACGGGGCCACTACCATCGATTTTCGCCGCTTCGTAGATGTCATGCGGAATATTCTGAAGGGCCGCCAAAATCAAGAGAGTCGAGAGGGGGGTTATCTGCCACACCTGCACCAATTCGATGGCAAAGATAGTCAGGAGCCGATTCTGCCCAAGGAAGACCTGATAGTGATCGATCAAGTGCATCGATTTGAGGAGGCTGTTCAACACTCCGGAATTGCCGTCCCATATCCCAGTCCACAAAATGCCTTCAACTACCCCGGGCAGCGCCCATGGCAGAATCAATATCGCTATAAGAATCGAACGGCCGAAGAATTTTCGTTGGAGCAGGACCGCCATATATATGCCGAGAATCGTAGAAAGCGTTACGCCAAAGAGGATATAGAGAAACGTGTTGTTGAGACTCGCGATCACGCTCGGATCATGGATGAGGTGACGGAAATTCTCAAAGCCGGAAAAAGTTGAGGGTGGATTCAGCGGCTGAACCCGAAAGAAAGCTTGTATTACCGTAAAGCCGGCTGGAACTAGCGCCAATCCAACGATGAAAATAAGCAGCGGTGCGACCAGTGCATATGGAAGTAGATCAATGTTAAAAGAAGATCGCCCCGATACTTCTGCAGACCTTCTCTTAACATTGATCACTAACTTCACCTCATTCGGAAGAGCTCTAGAATTGCGGACCTGCTATTTACTTCCCGCTTGCAAGCTTATTGGCCGTTGCGGCCATCGCTTTAATGGCTGCATCGACAGTCATTGAACCTGTGGCAGCAGCATGGAGATTGGTGTAGACCGAGTTAGAGAACTGCGGATACCAAGCCGGTGCGCCCTGAGGAAATACTGGACGAGCACTTGTCTTGAGCATTTTGTACAAGACATCTCCACTGACCAACTTGCCTTTGTCGTTCAGTATTTTCATACCTGAAAGGCGAGAAGGAATGAAGTATCCAGACCATGTTCGTGCAGTCCCGTTCGCACCTGCAAAGTCGGCCATGTTCTTTGCACTTGTGAACCATGCGATGAACTTGGCAGCAGCTGCAGGATTCTTCGCCTGAACAGGGATTCCAATGCCATCTGGGTTGCCCAAGTTGGACGCGACTCCTTTGACACCTGGTGTTGCCAAGTATTGAACTTGATCGACAACCGATGATGAAGCCGGCACTTGATAAAGGGACCCAACGTTCCCAGAGTAGTCACTGAAAGTGCTGGCAACAATTCCCTTTGCCATCAATGTCTGTTGACCCTGAGTATCTGCAACGTTGATATTTCCCGGTGGGACTAGTCCTGTTTTCATTGCGTTCACCATCCATGCGGCGGCTTTGTATCCCCCGCTGCTTGGGCTTGCAAACAGTGGCTTGCCTTTCGCATCGAGGATGTTTCCACCGAATGCACCAGTTGTTTCGTACCAGTAAGTTGAAAGACCTTCTGCGGCGGCAAATGGAATGTTGAGCGGATAGGTAACAACGCCTTTTTCCTTGATTTGCTGCAAATCTTTCGTGTACTCATCGATTGTGGTCGGCATTGTTGTAATGCCAGCCTTCTCAAATAGTGTCTTGTTCACGGTAGTGACCATGAAGGATGCATCCCACGGAATACCAATGACATGACCGTTCTTCGAGAAACTGGAGAGTTGAGGCATATCAGCCAACATTGACTTAGTGTTCATGTATTTTTCCATGGGAAGGAACCAATTCAACTTCCCCAATTGACCAACGCGTGACCAGTCGACATCGGTTGCGTCGGCAAAATAGGTATTGGCCGTAGCGGCAGCTGCGATTTTCGTCTGCAAACTATCCCAGTCAACTGTCGTCCACTTGACCGTGATTCCCGTGGCTTTGGTGAACTCATCTAACATGACTTTTGGAGGCGGAGCTGTGAACAGAGCTACCGAGATTGTGGACTTCGTTGCGGCAGTGGCTGGAGTAGAGATAAACCCCAGACCAAGAACTACTGCTAGGCCGGCGCTCACCCCGCCTATTGAAATGAGCTTAGCTTTTCTTCGGTGAATCACTTTGGTCATCTTGAACTCTCCCGTTTCTTATAGTGAAGGATTCCTGACTTCATTTCTTGCGCCTAACTTTGGTGCCCTACTCTTGCTATCGGTTTTTCAGCCTGCTTGATTCAAAACGATTGACCGCGATAGACCGCGAGGATGATCGGGATCCAATCCTCGGACTTTGGCGAGAGCAACGGCTGTCCGCTGTGCGCGTATCAAGTGCGCCATCGGATCAAGGGTGCTCATTTCAAGAAGCGCACCCGTTGCCTTGATATCTCTGACGAGACTCTCGTCGATCTGCCCGAAGACCCACACCGTTCGATTCTTCTGAGCAATGGAAATGGGGCCGTGGCGATAATCCATTGCTGGATATGCCTCTGCCCAAAACTGTGCCGACTCCCGAGTTTTGAGGGCACCTTCTTGTGCCAAGCCAACAGTCCAGCCGTGACCCAAGAAGGTGATCTGCTCGGAATGTGGAAGTTCCCCGAGATCGCTCTCAAGCGCTGCCTCTGCATCCCTAGCCAACTGCTCCAGATCATGACCGAGATGAGCCCTTAGGAGTGCAAGGACTGACGTAGCGAAACGAGTTTGAAGAACTGACGCCTCATCTGCGAAATCCAAAATGATCGAATCGGTAGCATGCTCGGTGACAGGTGTTCCTGCGACGCCGGCGATGACGAGGCTGGGCGCCGTAATCCTTTTGAGCAAGTCGATAACTTCGGTCGTAGTGCCGGATCGTGAAATCGCGACAACGCGATCGTAGTGGCGTAGATAATTCATCTCTGATGCGGCGTAGGCGTCCGTCTCGCCCTGGCCCTCAGACTCACGCAGAGCCGCATAGGCCATGGCCATGAACCACGACGTGCCGCAGCCGACCACGGCCACTCTCTCTCCCTTTTTGGGAAGGACACTGAAGTAGTCGGGGGCGACTTGGGCGATTTTGCGCCACATGTCGGGTTGGGAAGCGATTTCGGTTTCGGCGATTGTCAGGCAGGGACGGTACGGCTCCACATCCCCCACGTCGAGTTTTTTGCGACTAACTTGCGGGTTTAGGTGACATTTCGAGCACTTTCACGCAGCTTCCGCCATCAAGCCACTTCCAATTGGACCTGGCTTACTT
>CAYXIS010000007.1:0-32483 GCA_964465545.1 uncultured Bifidobacterium sp.
TCCGGCTTCCGGCGTTCAACTTGGATTTGGTGGCCCACACGCTGGCTTCATGGAGGTTCGCGCTGGACACGAACGTTCTATGCCAGGTCGACTGGTTGGACAGAGCATAGACACCGAAGGCAATCCTGCACTTCGTCTTGCACTTCAAACCCGCGAGCAGCACATCCGTCGAGATAAAGCGACAAGCAATATCTGCACTGCGCAGGTGCTCTTAGCCGTAATGAGCGCCTTCTACGCTATGTGGCATGGGCCCGATGGATTGCGCAAGATCGCTTTGCGCATCAATGGGCAAACAAATCGATTGGCATCGGCTCTGGCTCAAGCAGGGTATGAGATTTCATCGAAGAATGTCTTTGATACTTTGACGATATCGGTGAAGGACGCCAAATCGATCTTGAAGAAGGCCGAAGATTCCAAAATCAATCTCCGTGCAATTGGGGATCACACCGTAGGACTATCGCTGGATGAGACCACTACGGAGAAGACTTTAAATGATCTGGCTCAAATCTTCTCAATTAATCTGCCAGCAGGGGAGGGCGGCTCATCGATTCCTAAATCGTTGCACCGAACAACGGAGTTTCTTGCACATCCAATCTTCAATGTAAATCACTCCGAAACAGCAATGATGCGCTATTTGAGAAATCTGGCAGACAGAGACTTGGCTCTGGATCGCACGATGATCCCCCTGGGCTCATGCACGATGAAACTCAATGCTGTCACCGAGATGGAATCAATAACTTGGCCTGAATTCTCATCTTTGCATCCATTCGCTCCTGCACGTCAAAGCGAAGGGTCTCGCGAACTCATCGCACAGCTTTCGCAATGGCTGGTCTCCATCACGGGCTATGACGCTGTCTCCTTGCAGCCTAACGCCGGCAGCCAGGGGGAGTTCTCAGGACTGCTTGCAATACGAAATTTCCATGACTCAAATAACGAACAACATCGCCGCATCTGCTTGATCCCATCAAGTGCTCACGGCACCAATGCAGCGAGTGCAGTGATGGCAGGAATGAAGGTTGTTGTAGTCGCATGCGATGAGCATGGCAACGTCAGCCTTGATGACCTACGCAGCAAAATTGCAGAGCATGCGAAGGAACTCGCAGTGCTCATGGTTACCTACCCATCCACTCATGGCGTGTTCGAAACCGCGATCGGTGAGATATGTGGGATGGTCCACGATGCTGGCGGTCAGGTTTATGTAGACGGTGCAAACTTGAACGCCCTCGTAGGACTTGCGCAGCCGGGAAAATTCGGTGCAGATGTTTCGCACTTGAACTTGCACAAGACTTTCTGCATTCCTCACGGCGGAGGGGGACCAGGTGTTGGACCAGTTATCTGCCGATCACACCTTGCGCCATTTCTTCCAAACCATCCCCTTGATGCCCTCGCTGGGCCTTCTACGGGGCCTGGCCCAGTCAGTGCAGCACCATTTGGCTCTGCAAGTATTTTGCCCATCTCTTGGGCTTACATTCGGCTGATGGGCGGTGCGGGACTTACTCATGCCACCGAAGTCGCGATTTTGTCGGCAAACTACATCGCCCGAAAACTTCGGGATTTCTACCCCGTTCTCTACAGCGGGGAGGGGGGATTGGTTGCGCACGAGTGCATCCTTGACCTTCGCGACATCACTAAGGCGACGGGTGTCACTGTTGACGATGTTGCAAAGAGATTGATGGACTACGGCTTCCACGCACCGACCATGAGTTTTCCGGTTTCAGGCACACTCATGGTGGAACCGACGGAGAGCGAAGATATCGTCGAGCTGGACCGCTTCATCAACGCCATGATTGCGATCTACGGGGAAATCCAAGACGTTGCCAATGGTGTCTACTCCCACGAGAACTCGCCTTTGGCCAACGCTCCGCACACCAGCGAAAAGATTGCCTCCGACAACTGGAAGTACCCATATTCACGCGAACTAGCGGGATTTCCTCAAGGAATGAACCTTGGCGAAATCATCGGTCGCCGTGGGAAATATTGGCCGACAGTAGGTCGTATTGACGGTGCCTACGGAGATAGGAACTTGATCTGCGCCTGTCCGCCAATCGAGGATTACGCCTAGACGAGAGTAAAGGCGGAGGATAGGGAGAACTGGAAAACCCTATCCTTACTTAACATAATGTAACTTATCGGCGATATTTCCGAACCGAGTCTGCCAGCCCCAGAGGCTCACTTTGGTCAATGCCTCCATGACGATCCGTCTGCTCATTTTGGATCGCCCTAATTCGCGTTCAACAAAAGTAATGGGAACTTCTGAAATGGTCGCGCCCGCCGCATGGGATGCGAGAATCATCTCGATTTGGAAGCAATATCCTTCGGAGGAAATTTCGTTCACATTAAGACGTTTTATAAGATGGGCTGAATAAACCCTAAAGCCACCCGTGAGGTCGGTATAGGGCAACCTCAAGGCCCACCTGGCGTAGGAAGTGCCGATGCGCGAGATGAATTGTCGATATTTCGGCCAGTTTCGGATGGAACCTCCTGGCATCCACCTCGAGCTCATTACTATGTCGGCGTTCCTGGCTTTGGCGAGCATGGGTAGAAGATCCTCAGGTCGGTGGGAGCCGTCTCCGTCCATAGTGACGTAATGGGTGAAATTGGGGTGATTCGTTGCCCACTCGATCCCGGCTCGATATGCGGCGCCAAGTCCGCTCTTGCGTTCTCGTTCCAGTAGATGAATTCGCGGCGAGTGCAGCCTCTTGATGAGGTTGGCCGTGCCATCAGGGGAATTGTCATCGATAACCAAGATTTCTAGGTCTGGATAGCGCTCGAGCAATTGCGCAACAAGTGAACCGATCGATTCTGCCTCGTTATAGGTGGGAATCATCACCAGCGGCGTGAATGTCATCGTGGGATTCTCCCTCGTCGTAGCCGCCCCAAAGAGACAAGGATAAAGGGAAGGAAGATCAAAATGGCCTCAATTTGGGAGCCGTAATTATCGGCTATCGAGACCGAGTCATTCAATCCGACCTCGGAATAGATTATTGCCGACCTATTTTGGGTGGTCTTGTTTGTAACTCCCCCTCTTGGGTCAACAAGGGCGCTGATACCAGATGTGGCGACACTTATCGCATAACGTTGGTGTTCAATGGCTCGGATACGGGTTATTCCAAGTTGCTGCTCGCTCTCTGGGGAGAGTCCGAAGGTTGCGCTGTTGGTCTGAACGACAAAAACATTGCTCGACTTGGCCATCGCACGACCGGATGCGTCATCGAGAAGTTCAAAGCAAATGATCGGTGCGATTTTCGCTTGACCCACACGGTGGATGACAACGCGATCACCTGGTACGAAATCTACAACGCTCTTGGCGTAGGGCGAGACCACTTGCGCAATTGCCCGCAATGGAATGTATTCACCGAACGGTGTGAGATGTCGCTTAATATAGATTGAAGTCGGTCCCACTTGTGGCTGCCAGAGAATTGACGCATTCTGGAAATTGGATCCATATTTGAGCACGGCACCAACGATAAAGGGAACATTGAATTCATCTACTACCGACTGAAGTTGATCTCGAACGATCGGCTCTTTGAAAGGATCGACGTCAATTGAATTCTCGGGCCACAAAATAACCTTGGGTTTCTTTCTGTGGCTCGCCATGAAGTCCACAGTTGTACGGAGATGATTTTCAAAGACCGCAGTCGCACGGGAGTTGAAATCTAATCCGAGAGAAGGCACTCCCCCTTGAACAGCCACGAATTCGAAATTCCTCCTTGGAAGATCAGGGCTGGTGGCGCTCACTGCAATCGTGAAGACAACTATCGACATCATCAACACTCCCGCAATTTTTAGATTACGCTGAAAGGCGAAGAATAAAACAACGCCCAACATTGCCACGACGAATCCGAGAATAGATGCTCCGCCGATACGCGCCACTTGTGCAAAGGGCGAATCTGCTTGACCAAATGCGATTCTCCCCCAACCGAATCCATTGAACGGAAAATGACCGCGCAAGAATTCGACGGCAATCCACAAGGAGGGAAAGAGAAGAATCTGTGATGGCCCGGACACTTTGAACAAGGCCAGAGGCATCAACAAGACCACTTGAAGAACGGTGAGAATCAGCCACGGAACATCGCCCACGTAGGTATTGCTCCAAGCCAGCAAGGGACCGAAAAAAGCCATTCCAAAGAGGATAACTGCCGTTAATCGATGACGAAGAGGTTCCTTCGACAGCACATATATAAGCAAAGCAAGTGAAATCGGCGCACACCACCAGAGTCCAATCGGGGCAAAAGAGGCGAAGGCAAGCAATCCCGATGCGAGAGAAAGGGCAATTACCACTGCAAAGCCGAGACCAATCGGTCAACGCTTGCACCAAGCGCGTACTTCTCCTGCATTTCACGGATGAGTTTCATGTCCTTTGGATATTTCGGAAGGTTTAAAGAAATATCGGGAAGGGAAATATCGCGAGCACACTGAACTAATGTCGGCGCAATGGCCAAGTAGTCACGGCCGGAAAGAATCTTCTTGGTCAGAGCCGGTGTCAAAGCCGGATGGTCACTCTCAGCTGCTGCCACGACGTCGTCCACGGTATGGAAATGATTGGCGATGTGTGCGGCGCCCTTCACGCCTATACCCTTCACCCCTGGCAGTCCATCTGAGGGGTCACCTCTGAACATGGCAAACAGTGCATATCGATCCCCCGGTATCTCATACCGATTGGCTACCCACTTTTTGTCTACGAGTTCATGTTGCGAAAGTCCTTTAGCCAGATAGACGACCGCGACATTTCGATCGTCATCGACCATTTGAAAAAGATCGCGATCACCTGTGACTATCCGGACTGGGCCCTCGTGTTGCACCGCAAAGGAGGCCATCACATCATCGGCCTCGTAATCATCAATACCTATGACGGTGATACCGAAGGCATCAATGAGGTCTAGCAGAATTGGAATTTGAGGCGTGAGGGTGCCTGGTTCCTCCTCTTCGCCCTCCCCGCCTGACTCGACCCTGTTTGCTTTGTACTCAGGAAAAAGGGAGACTCGCCAACTTGGTCTCCAATCTCCCTCAATGCACGCGACAAGACGATTGGGTTGGTACATCGTGAGCAAGCGTGCAGTCATATCGAGATAGCCGCGAATGGCGTTCACGGGGGTGCCGTCAGGGGCAATCATTGTGTCCGGCATTCCGTAATAGGCCCGGTACCAGAGTGAGGCGCTATCTAGCAGCATCAAAGTCATGCCTCACCACCGAAGTAAGCAACCACTCCTCGATCAAGTTTCTTCATTGCCTCTATGCATTTAGGGCGCAGTTTTTCACTCGCCACAGAGATTTGCTGAAGGAGGTCGATCAGTTGCTTGGTCGAACGCACAAAATCACCCACCGATAGGTCTGAATCCTTGAGAACACTCTGTAGAGAGTGCCCATTTGCCCAACGGAAAGATATCCAGCAGAAACCGAAATCAGGCTCGCGTTGCGTGGTGACCTCGTGGCCTTTCTCGATCACTTCTAATCGCGCCCATAGACGAATAATTTCGGAGAGAGCGCTCTGAACATTTCCGGTCGGTATGCGGGGAGCTTGAACCTGAGAAGATCGGCCTTGAAAAATAACGCTGGACACGACGCTCAGCAATTCCGATGACGAAAGATGATCGAACACATTCTCTCGAATTGCCTCCGTCAACAGGAGATCGGATTCGGTATAGATTTTGGCAAGAATTTGGCCCTGGGGAAGGGTCTTCTCGCCTTCTATATAGCCGAGCTCTGCGAGGACATCGCAAATATGGTCAAAAGTTCGGGCGATGACGTGCGTTCTGTTTTCAACTCGAGAGAGGAGTCCAATATTCTCCCGATTCAAGCGGTCGGCACGTTCGGAAAGGCGTGCGTGGTTCTCGCGATCGCTGCAGGAATGGCAAGAATGTCCCCGCAATCCTTTACGCAGTCCAACAAGCTCAGATTCCATGTGAGCGCGCTGCTTGGGGTCAAAACCTCGTTTTGCCTGGCGGTGAGAAAGCAGAGTCTCGGTGGCCTTAATTTCGCGTCGAATTGTCGCATACTGTTCGAAGTCGCCAAGGTGACACTTGGCGCTTTCCATGAATTCGGCAATGATCTTCTCATTCTTATGGATTTGCCTCGTCAGGCCCACCACCGCTCGATCGGCCTGAAACTGAGCGAAGGAGGACTCAAGGGATCCGCGTGCTCGTTCACGACCGAAGCGGGAAATCAAATTTATTGCCATGTTATATGTAGGACTGAACGAAGATCTCAACGGGTACGTACGCGTTGAGGCAAGCCCTGCGGCTGTCGCCGAATCCACGACAGGTGACCATTGGACTACCGCATTTCCTTCAATGTCGATTCCGCGCCTTCCTGCGCGTCCAGTTAGTTGCGTGTACTCCCCCGGCGTCACGGGAACATGCGCCTCCCCGTTCCACTTGACCAACTTCTCAAGCACCACGGTGCGAGCTGGCATATTTATTCCAAGCGCCAGGGTCTCAGTCGCAAAAATCGCCTTAAGAAGTCCTTTCTGGAAAAGATCCTCCACAGTACTCTTGAAACTTGGGAGCAATCCTGCGTGATGGGCTGCAATTCCTCTTTCCAAGCCAGAGAGCCATTCACCAAAACCCAGAGTTTCCAGATCTTCTTGGGCGATATTCTCAGTGTACTTCAAGGCGGTTGCGCGAATTTCTGCGCGTTCTTCAGATGTTGTCAGTTTTATCCCGGATAGGAGGCATTGACGGACAGCCGAATCGCACCCAAGTCGGGAGAAGATGAATGTGATCGCCGGGAGCATATTCTCCCTTTGAAGTTTCTCGATTACTTCCGCGCGTGAGAGTCGATGTCCGCCATCGGACCAATCCTTCCTATTTCCCCGATCTCTAGGTGTTCGAACTCGTCGCAACGCTTCTCTTTCGCGCCGGAGAATTTCAGGATTGACCCGCCCATTCTCTACGAATAGATCAATGAGACCATTGTCGATGAGCACATGTTGATAAAGAGGAACGGGACGAATTTCACTCACGATGACCTCGGTATCACCCCGAATGGTTTGAAGCCACTCCCCGAATTCCTCAGCGTTAGAAACTGTCGCTGACAATGAGACGACCTGGACGCTCTCCATGAGGTGAATGAGAACCTCTTCCCAGACGGCGCCGCGAAACTTATCGGCCAAATAGTGAACCTCATCCATTACAACGAAACCGAGGCTTGTCAGAGTGTTCGATCCCGCATAAAGCATGTTCCGAAGTACCTCAGTTGTCATGACGAGAATGTCCGCTTCACCGTTGATGCTGGTGTCACCAGTGAGCAATCCGACACGTTCGGTCCCAAACTTTGCGACGAATTCCTGATACTTCTGATTTGATAGAGCTTTGATTGGCGTGGTGTAGAAGCACTTCCGGTCTCTCTTAAGTGCCATATACGCGGCAAATTCACCGATAACCGTTTTTCCTGCGCCCGTAGGCGCGGCCACAAGCACTCCTTTCCCTGCCTCAATGGCCCTACATGCCTGCACTTGAAATGGATCAAAGGGAAAATCGAAAGTAGATGCGAACTCCGTCGTCAACGCGGAGGTTCGCCTCTGCGTTGACTCCTCGTATCGCTGCGCTGGGGTTGTCATGGCAGCCAAGTTAGCAGCGCTGAAGGCACCGATTCTGCTTGGACCGGCAAGACGCCTACCCGCTCACCGTCGGCGTAGGCAATTGCCGATGAATTGATACTCACTCTCTTGCCACGGAGAATTTTCACGGCGCGATGCTTGATGTGCGTACCCGCATACACTTTGGGAAAGACACGAAGAAACTCCAACTTCGAGATTGGACTTAACACCATGACATCAAGGAGATCATCGTGTAGGTCGGCGTTAGGACAGACTTTCATGCCACCACCGTATGATCGGCCATTTCCAATCGCAATAAGCATCGCCCTGGTGGTGAACGTTTGACCATCGATGTCCAATTCGTAACTCCTTGGTTTGAAACCGAGTAATTCCAGGACGATTGCAACATTGTACTTCGATGGTCCCTTGGGCCATTTCATCTTGTTGGCGCGTTCATTGACCATGGAATCAAATCCAGTCGAAAGGATTGCGCCAAACCACTCACCGTCAACAAGTCCCAAGTCCACCTTCGACCAAGGTTTGCCGACGACGTGATGAAGAATCTCTTCCACGTTGTCTAGAGACCAGCCTAGGGTCCTGCAAAAATCATTTCCCGTTCCTGCAGGAATGACTGCCAAAGGTATTGAGGTGTTTGCAACGTGTTGAAGGACCAAATGCACCAGTCCGTCCCCGCCCACGGCGACAACCCCGTTACACCCTTTTTCATTAGTGAGGAACGTCGTGAGATTTCGACTCGTGTGCTCGGCTGAAGCGCCCGTGACCATTCGATACTCGATGCCGTGGTGATCAAAGAAATCCATCGTACGGCGGCCGTAAGCGGCCCCTTTCCCTCTTCCAGAGATCGGGTTGATGACGATTGCCCACATTAGATATCGACTCCTTCTTCAATTGCGCGTTTGCCTCGTCGGCGATCAACCAGAAGAGCGATACCTCCAGCAAGAAAGTAGAGTCCGCACAGCGGCACACCTAACAACGCCATCGTCAAAGGGTCTCCTGTGGGAGTGAAGCCCGCAACGAACAACGTGATGCCGAAAACCCATATCCTCCAAGGTCGCAAGATCGCCTTTCCTGATATAAAACCGATCAGGTTCAAGGCAACGAGAAATACCGGGAGTTCAAAAGCGAGTCCAAACAGGAGGATGACGCGGAGGACAAAATCCAAATAATCGTCAAAACGAATTAGGTTTGCCAGTGAATGCGGTGTGAAGCCAAATAGCACCTTTATTGCAACAGGAAGAATTAGGTAACCTAACGTGGCACCAGCGGCGAAAAATGGCGTGGCCGCGGTGAGAAAAAATATAGAGTTTCTCTTCTCTTTACGATGCAAACCTGGCGAAATGAAAGCCCACATTTGATAGAGCCAAAGTGGGGCGGAAATGATGAGTCCAGTAAGGAGGGCGACTTTGATTTGCAGATTAAGTGGACCTAGGACTCCGCTGATATAGAGCGCACCGCAATGCGTTGATTGGGATGCTTTGGCCTTTGTTAGGTCGCACACTGGGCGTGCAAGCGTGGTGATAATTTGATTGTAGAAATACCAACCGATTCCCGATGCCAGCAAAATGATGAGGGAAGAGCGAACTACCCTTCTCCTCAATTCACGCAAATGTTCAAATAGCGGCATTCGACCGCCTGTCGTGGCCGCCATAAAAGTTATTTTTCCGTGCCGCCTTCGTCATCGGCCTTCTTCTCATCCTTATTGATGTCTTTCAACTCAGATTTGAAGATCTTTAGAGATTTCGCCAGAGAGCGAGCCGAATCTGGTAGTCGCTTTGCTCCGAAAAGTATTACCAGAACGAGCAAAATCAACAGAAGATGTGTGGGTTCTCTTAGAAAAGGCATCGCGATAATCTCCTAGCTCTTAATACGCCATCATGGCGACTAAACCAATAGGAGGCAACGCTACCCCAGAAATCTTAAAGGCAGAGTCCAGGGAGTAAAATCTAGGCTTGATAGGCCTTTAGCGCCCGTAAGGCACGTTCCTGGAGTAAATTTCGCAATTCCTGAGGAGCCTCTAGCGCAACTTCACCACCCAGGCTCATGATCTGCCTGATAGCCCAATCTGCGCTAAAACTTTCAACCTGAATTTCTTTAGAGGCATCAGAGTCGGTCGGCGTAAAATCAAGATTGAAACCCTCGACCACGTCTCTTAATCTGGACCCGATACGCAAAGATAATGTGAATTTTTCGTCCTCTCTCTTTAGAGTCTCATGGGGCAGGAGGCTTCCTGAGCTAGTCGTGGACATCACCTCTACAATTCGGTCCAGTCTGAATGTTCGATAACTCCTGGTCAGTTCGCAGTATGCAAGTAGGTAGTCATGTCCTTTCGAAACCGAGAATTCCAGTGGGTGAATGACTCGGTGGGAGACTTCATCTCGCGAAATCGAGTGGTAGACAATCTTGGTCGCGCCTCTTGAGGCAATTGCCTGTTCTAGCCGTGCACGTTCGGTTGATAGCGCGGATGTGCCGGCCTGAACTTTCTGTTGAACGCCGGCATCTACAAGACCGATCAACTTGGAGACGAGGCGCGAAATGGTCTCCGCTAGCTCTTCATGTTCAGGATTTGCATCACTTTGTAGCGTCTCAAGCCCAAGGACAAGAGCCAGTACTTCGTCGCGATTTAGCACCCTCGGCTTGGCCAAGGTGTCAGCATTAGAGATGCTCACCACGCCGGTGTCAAAAGAAATGTCCATCAACTCGAGTGGGGTATATCCCGGCAATCCGCACATCCAGAGAGTTGTGAGGTCCTCGGTGATTTGCGAAGTGGACACGGAGAATTCTCGTGCAAGCTCGTCGAGTGCAATCCCCTGATGGGTGGCTAAGTACGGGACAAGATCAAGAAGTCGCTCGGTTCGCTCGAGACCTGAACTTGGAGCAGTCTTACTCATGCGCGCCTACTAAAGATTCAAGGCGTGACACGACCTTCTGGCGGATGTGTGTCGGTGAGTGAACGATCGCATCATCGCCATGCCAGAGTATGGAATCTATGAACCTGGCTTCGTCGGAGTATGAAATATCGCAAAGATCGAATTCCTCATCGGATGAAATGACAAGTGCATCACTCCTTAGCGCATGTCCTCTCCCTGCCCGAATTGAAACCTTCGCCGTCTCGCGCTTCTCGAATAATGTGGAATCGAGAAAAGCAAGCACGTTAAAATTTGGATCCGCCTCAAACGAGGCCTTCTTTGAAACGAGCTCGACGTTGCCAATGATGCGATCCAAGCGAAATGTGCGAATATCCATCCTGTCCTTGTCGAATGCCACTAAATACCAGTGGCCTTGCCTGCTTCCCAGGCCATAAGGATTCGTCGTTCGCATTTCCTCCTGCATCTGCGCCGAAAGATAGCCAAATGTCACCGCAATCCGATCAGCAATTGCCCGTGTCAATGGCACGAAGTTTGCTGAAGTGACGTTGAGTTTCGGTGACAGGTTGGGAAGGGCATCAAAGTCGGAGGCAATGCCGAGAGAGCGCAACTTAACAAGAGCGCTCTGAGCGGATTCCCCTAGGGCAGCACCGCGCCAGGCTTCAGCCGCGAGCGAGAGGAGTGCGACTTCAGCGCCATTTAGTTCTCCGAGATTGAGAGAATATGTCTCTGGATGAATTCGATACCCTGGTTCGTCTTCGAATCCTGGGTCGACGCCGCGCACATCGATGATGATTCCGATACGTCGCAGATCGTCTTTGTCCCGCTCGAACATCCGCTCTTTTGATTCAGCGGAACCTTCGTAACCCTCGATGGTCCGGAAGATCTCAGATTTCGTTAAATATCGTTTCGTAGCGAGCAAGGCGATCGTCAGGTTGATCAGTCGCTCATTCTTGCGCGATGCCATCGTAACCTCCCTTGGAGGGTCGGCGACGTCGAGCGAGAACATCAACCCCAGGAGCCATGCGCCTTGATTGAATGAGAAAGCCAGTGTGTCCGATCATCCGGTGCTGAGGTCGAACTGCCAAACCCTCGTGATGCCAGCCTCGTACAAGCGACTCGGAACTCTCAGGTTCTGTAAATCGCCCATCATCCTTGAGTGCTTCTGCTGTGGCAGAGAGCTGCGTCGTTGTTGCAACGTAGGCCAGGAATACTCCCCCAGGGCGCAGCACAAGAGCCGCAATGTCAACGCACTCCCATGGTGCGAGCATGTCAAGAACAACGCGATCAAAAGGGTCTTCAAAGACCTGGTCTTGAACAGATCCGACTTCAACTTTCCAATTGCTCGGAAGTCCTCCAAAGTAATTTGTGACGTTGGAAGTTGCATTCTCTGCAAAATCTGCGCGTCTTTCCAGCGAATGAACAAAACCCTCCTTGCCGACGGCCCGGAGGAGTGAGATTGTGAGAGCTCCACTTCCAACTCCGGCTTCGAGCACGCGGGCACCCGGATATATGTCGGCAAATCCGACAATCAACGCGGCATCCTTGGGATAAACAATCGTTGCGCCACGTGGCATCGATAGGACATAATCGGAAAGTAGGGGCTTAAAGGCGGTGAATTTTAGTCCGGCAGTGGTCTCGACGACCGAACCCTCTGGCATGCCTATCAGGTCGCTGTGTGTGATCCAACCTTTGTGGGTGTGCCATTCCTTGCCCGGGGTTATGGTGAAGCTGTAGAGCTTGCCCTTGGTATCGGTTAGTTGAACTCGATCGCCAGAAGCGAAAAATCCTGGAGTAGACACGGAAGCATCTTAGGGGTTCACCCCCATGCCTTGGGGAGTATCTTGCCCCTCATGAGCAAAATCAGGCTGTCCCCTAGCCGAATCAATGATTTCTCCACTTGTCCTCAACTTTATAAGTACCGTGCAATCGATCAATTGCCCGAATCCATCAGTCTAGATGCAGAGCGTGGCACCCTCCTTCATACAGTTCTCGAAAGGCTTTTTGATTCCCCTATTCCCGACAGAACCTCAAAGACTGCCAAGCAGATCCTCCCCCAGTATTGGAATGATCAAATGGAGGCGAAGCCCGAACTTGTCGCATTGGTCCCCGACAATAAAGAGTGGATTGATCGAGCAAACTCTCTTCTCGATAATTACTTCTTACTCGAGGAGCCCAACTCGTTTGAACCCACTCACCGTGAATTGCACCTTGAGATTGACTTGAATGATGAGATCTACTTGCACGGTTACGTTGATCGCTTGGATGTCGCGAACACGGGCGAGGTTCGCATCATTGACTACAAAACCGGAAAGTCGCCGAAGCCTGGATGGGAAGAGAAGGCCCTTTTCCAATTGCGGGTATACGCCTTCATTTACTGGCGAAACAACGGCGTCATTCCGAGACTTCTTCAGTTGATCTACCTTGGAAATGCCCAAATAATCCGTAACATACCGACGGAACCTGACTTGATTGCGACCGAAAAGACGCTCCTTCGAATCGGAGATGAGATGACAACCGCAATTCGAGATGACAAGTGGACACCAAAACCTTCAAGACTCTGTGACTGGTGTTCCTTCAAAAGCATCTGCCCAGCCTTTAACGACTAGGAATTGAACTCCCGATAAAGGTTCTGGAGTCTCTCGCGAGTTAGTTCCTCAACCGAGTCCACAACGCACACGCGTTCGCTGGCTGAGATCGGAACAAGATGCGGAATTGCTACCACCAATCCCCCACTTGCACTTGCCGCGGCGACTCCAGTTGCCGAGTCCTCAAGAATGAGGCAGTCTTCGATAGCCACATTGAGGAAACTCGCGGCCGCTAAATATCCTTCGGGATCAGGCTTAACATTCGTGACGTCATCACTTGATATTGAGATCGCAAACCTGTGGTCCAGAAGATTGTCGAGAACGGCGTCCACAAGTACACGAGGGCTTGCCGAAACGAGGGCCATCGGGAGATTGAGACCTTCACAGAGTGACATGAGGTCCTGCGCTCCCTGCATTAGTGAAGCACCATGACGAAGATGTGACTCTGTGAGAGAGATCAGAGTATTCGTGAACCAGTCAGGAGTCTCTGCACCTTTGGCCAGATCGAACATATATTGGCCAACACGGTCAAGTGGACCGCCAAGGCAATGCGCTTGATCTTCGGAGGTCCATTCATATCCAAAGCGCAGCATGAGCTCGGTCTCCGAAGCCAGCCACATCGGTTCCGTGTCGACTAGCGTGCCATCCATATCGAAGAGCACCGCTGAAAAGAACGGATTCATATTGTTGGCCATAATGAGTTCTTAATTGGCGTTGAAGTATTTAGCTTCAGGGTGATGAACAATGATGGCAGAAGTCGATTGTTCGGGGTGAAGTTGGAAACCTTCAGAAAGCTCGACCCCAATTCGTTCAGGTTCCAATAACTGGCAAAGTTGAACTTGCTGCTCGAGATCTGGACACGCGGGGTAACCAAATGAGTAACGAGAGCCGCGATAGCCTTGATCGAGAATCCCTTCGAGATCGGAGGCGTCTTCGTCTCGAAAACTGAGTTCCTCTCTCACGCGCGCGTGCCAGTGTTCAGCCAGCGCCTCCGTGAGTTGAACCGAAAGTCCGTGGAGTTCGAGATATTCGCGATATTGATTGGCAGCGAACAATTTTGCGGTCGCCTCACTCACAGCCGACCCCATCGTGACTACCTGAAACTCGACGACGTCAGTACGCCCTGAATCCTTGGAGGCGAAGTAATCACTAATGCACAGTCGTCGGTCGCGAGACTGTCGTGGGAAAGTAAAGCGAGTGCGCTCTTGCCCCTTAAGCGGTCCCTCATGATGCAGGATTATCAGATCGTTTCCCTCGCTGACGCAGGGGAAGTAGCCGTATACGACCGCGGCATTAAGCCAGCCTTGCGACAAGGCCTCGCTGAGGATGGAACGCAATCTTGGGCGACCTTCACTCTCCGCCATCAGGTCATATTCGCCCCGAGCGCCTTTTAGTCCCCACTGACCAACAAAGAGGGCACGCTCATCCAACATTTCGGAATATTCGGCAAGCGGGACGCCCTTGATGATCCTGCTGCCCCAAAATGGCGGTGAAGGTATATCGACGTCAGTTGCCACATCGCTTCTCTTGGTATCAATTTCTTTGATGACATCTTCAACTCTGACAGCCTTCACTCTTCTTTCCCGGAGAGGCGGTAGAGCAGCGCCAGGTTCACCTCGCTTGATGGCCATGATGGTGTCCATCAGGCGAAGACCTTCGAATGCATCTCTTGCATATCGCACTTCACCGGGAAATTGACTTGCTAGATCCTGCTCAACGTAGGCACGCGTTAGTGCCGCTCCCCCAAGGACAATCGGCCATTTCTTGTCCAGACCTCGCGAGGTGATTTCCTCAAGATTTTCTTTCATGATCACCGTTGACTTAACTAAGAGACCGCTCATACCTATTGCATCAGCGTTCGAATCGCTGGCCGCGTCAATGATCTGGTTGATCGTTTGCTTAATTCCAATGTTGACAACCTTGTAGCCATTGTTGGAAAGGATGATGTCAACCAGATTCTTCCCGATGTCGTGGACGTCGCCACGGACTGTGGCGAGGACCATCACGCCTCGCCCTTCATCTCCTGTTTTTTCCATGAAAGGTTCGAGGTAGGCGACGGCGGTCTTCATTACTTCGGCACTCTGCAACACAAAAGGCAGTTGCATCTCCCCCTTGCCGAATAAATCCCCGACCACTTTCATGCCCTCAAGCAAAAATGTGTTAATGATGTCGAGCGGCTTCATGCCTTCAGTCAGAGCTGACTCCAGGTCAGCTTCGAGGCCGACTTTCTCTCCATCGATTATTCGACGAGTCAGACGCTCAGTTAGAGGAAGTGCCGAGAGCTCGGCTGCACGAGTCAGACGTGATGAGGCGATTTCTACGCCTTCGAATAGTTCAAGGAAGATTGAAAGGGGATCATAGATGCACTGGCCGTTTTCAAAACGTCTGCGGTCGTAGATCAGATCCAACGCCACTTCGCGTTGGCGCGCATCGATGCGTGCCATTGGAGTGATTTTTGACGGATGGACGATCGCGGAATCCATCCCCGCTTCAACGGCTTCATGTAAGAAAACCGAATTCAGGACAACTCTCGCTGCAGGATTGAGGCCGAAGGAAACGTTGCTGACCCCTAAGGTCGTATTCACTTCCGGAAACTCAGCTTTAATGGCACGTATCGCATTCAGCGTCTCTAAACCATCTCTTCTTGTTTCCTCTTGCCCCGTTGCGATCGGGAAAGTGAGGCAATCGATCAAGATATCGCCGGTCTTCAGACCCCACTTCTGAGTGAGGTCTTGGATAAGGCGCTTGGCGACGCGGACTTTCCATTCAGCATCGCGGGCTTGGCCGGTCTCATCGATAGTCAGTGCCACGACCGCTGCACCGTGCTCCTTCACCAACGGCATGACTCGTGCAAAACGCGAGTTGGGGCCATCTCCATCTTCAAAGTTGACGGAGTTGATGACGCTTCGCCCGCCGAGTTGTTCGAGGCCCGATTTGATTACTAACGGCTCTGTTGAATCTAGAACGATGGGAAGGGTGGAGGAGGTTGCAAATCTTCCTGCAAGCTCTCGCATATCTGCTGAACCATCCCTTCCCACATAGTCAACCGATAGGTCAAGCAAGTGAGCCCCATCGCGTATTTGATCGCGAGCGATTTCTACGCAACCTTGCCAATCTCCAGCCAACAACGCGTCGCGAAATGCTCTTGAACCGTTTGAATTGGTTCGTTCGCCAATGGCCAGATAGGTCAGGTCCTGCCTAAAAGGTACGTATTGGTAAAGAGAGGATGCTCCGGGTTCAGACTTTGCTTCTCTCTTTGCAGGAACGACGTCCTTGAGTGCGCCGACGACTTCCTTCAGGTGCTCGGGAGTTGTGCCGCAGCAGCCGCCGACGAGGGAAACCCCATACTCGTGAACGAACACCGACAGAGCCGCAGCCAGTTCTTTAGGAGTCAAAGGATATGTTGCGCCATTGGGTCCCAGAATTGGCAGACCAGCATTTGGCATTACGGAGATACCGATTTGGGCGCTCTTGCTCAGGTAGCGAAGATGTTCCGACATCTCTGCCGGCCCGGTCGCACAGTTTAAGCCGATCAAGTCGATATCCAGCGGCTCTAGGGCGTTCAACGCTGCGCCGATCTCCGACCCCAACAACATGGTGCCGGTTGTCTCCACCGTTACCTGGGCGATCAGTACTACATCTTGGTCCGTTTCCTTTATCGCCGCTCGGGCACCATTTATTGCAGCCTTTGCTTGAAGGAGATCCTGGGCGGTTTCGATAAGAATCGCATCAACGCTCGCGGCCACTAGAGCCTTAGAAGCCGTGTAGTAGGCGTCCTTCAATTTTTCATATGTCGTGTGGCCGAGGCTCGGCAACTTGGTCCCGGGACCAAGGGATCCGATGACGTACCTGGGTCTTTCTTTTGTCGAAAACTTATCGGCACTCGCCCTCGCTAGAACGCCCCCAGCATAGGCCAGTTCATATATGCGATCCTCTATTCCGTACTCGGCAAGGTTTGCCCAGTTTGCGCCGAAGGTATTGGTCTCAATCGCATCAACTCCCACGGCGAGGTATTCCTCGTGCACAGCCCGGACGATGTCAGGTCGACTCACGTTAAGGATCTCATTGCAGCCTTCGTGACCTTGAAAATCCTCCATAGTCGGATTTGCGGCCTGAAGCATTGTGCCCATCGCGCCGTCGGCGATCACCGTGCGCTGCGCCAACGCCTGGCGCAAGGACTGATTTGAGGTGATCATTGGTGGAAGGTTACCGTAAGGTGGCATCATGGAGATTCTCCAAATACCGCCCCTGCGATCACCTGTCATGATCTTCGCCTTCGGTGGCTGGAATGACGCGGGTGAAGCCGCAACGGGTGCCGCATCTCATCTATTGAGCATCTGGGATAACACGCTGATCGGGAATTTTGATCCCGAAGATTTCTACGACTTTCAAGTTAATCGGCCAATGGTTTTCGTAGATGATTCAAAGGTTCGAAAAATCACTTGGCCAACTACTGAGGCTTTCGGAATTCTTACCCCCCAATATGACTTCGATCTAGTTGTCGTAAAGGGTCTTGAACCGTCAATGAGATGGAAGAAGTTCACAAACGATCTGCTGGATCTAGCCGACGATCTTGAAGTCTCAATGATTCTTACAGTCGGCTCCCTGCTTGCCGACACTCCTCACTCGAGACCAATTTCAGTCAGTGGAAGTGGATCGCATCCTGAGATCGCAAAACGTCTTGGCGTCGAAGTAAGTCGATACGAGGGCCCAACAGGAATTCTTGGAATCTTACAGGAGGCCGCTCAACGTAGAGGAATCGATGCCATCTCTTTGTGGGCCGCGATTCCTCATTATGCATCCAGTCCACCGTCTCCCAAGGCGACCCTTGCGTTGGTAAATGCCCTTGAGGACTTCTTAAATATCTCGATCCCAGTGGAGGATCTGCCAGAGCAGAGCAAGATGTGGGAATCCGGCATAGACGAGATGGCACGGGAAGACACCGAACTCGGAGAGTACGTCCGGCAACTTGAAGCGTCTAAGGATGAAACAGAACTTCCCGAAGCAACAGGTGAAGCTATCGCGCGCGAATTCGAGCGCTATCTACGCCGCAGAAATATCGAATAGCTTCGTTAAAGGGCAATTCCCAGCAATAGATCGATTGCGCGCGAAAGCTCTCCTGGCGAGCCACCCATTGCTCCGCCTTCGGTCTCCACGCACCAAGTCTCAAGAATTTCCATCGCACGTGGGGTGTCAAGGTCGTTTGCCAAGGATTCTATGATGCCCTGCACTACAGCATCGGTTGGAGCGACTTCAGGTCGTGACAACAGGAGACGAAGTCGATCAAGGAATTGCGTGGCCTTCAGAAGTCGATCGTCGGTCCACATGCGGTCCTTAGAATAATGATCAGAGATTAGCGCCAGTCGAACCGCCATTGGATCCGCACCTTGCTCTACCAATTTTGAAAGAAAAGCCAGATTACCTCGACTCTTACTCATCTTTTCCCCGTCAAGGCCGATCAATCCTGCGTGCATGTAAATGCGGGCCAGATTCATCCCCGTCAATACCGCGGCTTGTGCTGCGCCCATCTCGTGATGAGGAAAGAGCAAGTCATTCCCCCCACCTTGGATGTCAATTGCAAATTCCTCGTTGTGCGACGCTGACAAATAGTTAAGGGCAATTGCGCAGCATTCGATGTGCCATCCAGGTCGTCCATTTCCAAATGGCGATGGCCAACTCGGCTCGCCAGGTCGCTCGTGCAACCAGACCAACGCATCTAGAGGATCCCTCTTACCGGTCCTGGTCGGATCGCCGCCGCGTTCGGCGGAGAGTTTGAGCATTTCATCCTGCGAAAGATGGGCACGAGTTCCGAACCCTTGATCTGACCTGACCGAGAAATAGAGATCATTCTCGACTTGATATACGGTGCCCAACTTCTGCAATTTCTCAACGGCGTCGACAACGAGTGGAATGGATTCGACAGCGCCGACGTAATGCTCCGGTGGAATGACATGAAGATCGCTCATGTCCCCACGGAACAAATTGATCTGCGATCGAGCCAAATCTTTCCAATCCACCTTGTCACGGTTAGCGCGCTCTAGAAGTGGGTCATCGATATCTGTCACGTTCTCAACAAAATGAACGTCCTTGCCCATTGCTCGCAAGTATCTGTTGACGAGGTCGAAGGTGATATAGGTAGCAGCGTGACCTAAATGCGTCGCGTCATACGGCGTTATGCCGCACACGTACATTCTGTATTCATTCTTCACTGGCAGCGTCGTGATTGCCCCAGTAGAAGAACTTCGTAGTGAAAGTGCCTTAAACGTGAACGACGTGTCAATAGGTGGCAGGTAGATATCAGCCCATGAATTCATTGTTTTATCCTAAAGGAGAATCCACTTCAATATGCTTTAGTACGGAGGCCATGGAACCGCAGGCCAGTCCTTGCTCGGATGGGGGAAAACGCCTTCTGATTTGAGACGCTCGACTCTCTTGACCAAGGCGGAGATCTCCTTCTCCGTCAGCAAGACCTCCAATTCCAGCGGTTCCTGCAAGTACTCAGCCACCGAATCAAGGTGAAGGAGTTCTCGATCACTAAGCGGCTGCCCAGCCCATCTCCATAAGACAGTCCGCAGCTTATCTTCAGAGTGAAAGGTGACCCCGTGATCGCAGCCGAAGACCTCCCCCGTCGCGCTCGGCAGAATGTGTCCGATTTTGCGATCGGTGTTATTTATAACAGCATCAAAAAGAGCCATGTTCCTCAACTCGGCGCTGTCGCGTTGAAAGAATTCGATCATGTCAATTGTTTCGTCGACGTCCACCCAAAGCTGAACTGCCCCCTCACCAAAGGGACCTTCACGAAGCACAGTCAATGGAACTACGTTGAATTCGCATTTGTTGCTTAGAACGTATGCTGCATATTCGCGATATGCGAGGGAGCCGTCCGAGAAATCCCATAGAGGGCGTTCGCCTGCAATGGGTTTATATATGCAGGTCAACAATTCGGCGTCCTGGGTGACATTGGCGAGCATGGTTGCATTGGATGCATCCACCAAGCGCCCCGTAACTTTCATTTCGCCACTTCGAAGGCTCTGTTCGAGTCTGGAACTAGCGTCTGTAGCCATTGGCCCTCGGACAGACATGGCCCCGTGGATCGAGAGCGAGGCCACAGAAGGGGCACGGAGGGCGTCCTGCGTTGACAACGGCAGCTGCACGCCTTACGAAAGCATTTGTTTGAGCTGGCGTAAGAATCACGCGCAATAAATCTGGCGCATCCGAGTCGTCGTCTGCATAGATCTCCTGGCTCTCGGGTGCATTCTCATTTACCGCCTGGAGCTCAACTGAAATCATTTCGCGTTCGCTAAGCCAGGATAGGGAAACTATGCCAACGCGAAACTCCTCGACTATCGGCGTTTCAAGAGGTTGCTCATCTCGCGGCAATCTTTCAATAACTAAGGATGGTTCGATTCGACGCAGTTCACGCAAGAGAATCTCCAAGCGATCTGCGACCGCAATCACTTGCGTCTTTTCAAGCAGAACAGATATAAGTCTGTGGCCTGTGCGCGCTTGAAGGAAAAAACTCCTCTCCCCCGGTTCCCCAACGGTTCCCACCACAAATCGTTCAACCGGGTCGAATGTATTCACGATACGCGCCATCTACGGCCTGTGCCTCACCGCAGGATTGCCTGCGCCGCCACCCACGAGTAAACGCCTTCGACGGTCAAGAAACAACTCCGCATTCAATGGCGACCGAGAATCGTTCATCAGGACCAGCCTCGGTTTAGGCTGAGAATAATCCAGAATTGAAACGGAGGCGGGGTCCACAACGATTCTTTGAAATTCATCTAGGTGCATATCAAGTGAGGCAGCGATAATCGACTTCAAAACATCACCGTGGGATACAAGAATTACATGCCCTTTCCCACGTTTGGCCAAACCGCGCTCCACTGCCCGCATTGCGCGCTCTTGCATGGCGGCCAGACTTTCCCCTTCGGGAAAAGTCACTTGTGATGGCACTTCTTGGACCTGCCTCCAGAGCGCCTCCTTGGATAAAGTTCGAAGTTTTCGCCCTGTCCATTCTCCGTAATCGACTTCCGAGAGATCTTCATCTATTTCAACCCTCAAATTTGGGTTTGCTTTCACCATCTTCCTTAGCCACGGTGAAATCGTCTGCTCGCATCGTTCCAACGGGCTCGAACGCAGCGACTTAATCGGAATAGTCCCGAGTCTTCTGGCTAACTCGTTTGCTTGTTTTTTTCCCACAGGCGAAAGCGGCACACCTTCAGCTCTTCCGGCAAGAATTCCTGAGCCATTAGCGATTGAGTGAGCATGTCGAACGAGGACGACGAGTGTCACGACGGTTTCCTCACTTCCACTAAACCCCTAGATAGAGAAATTATCAGGACAGGCAGGAAGATTATCGGGGAATTCCTCTCCCCGCCTTGCTAGGGTCACATCATGGAATTTCGTCGTGCGGGCAAGAGCGGGCTCCTGATCTCGAGGCTTGGGCTGGGCACCATGACGTGGGGACGAGATACTGATGAGCACGAAGCGGCCGATCAAGCACGGGCTTACCTGGATGCTGGCGGAAACTTCCTCGATACCGCGGCCCTGTATGGAGACGGTGATAGCGAACGAGTCATTGGAGGCCTCATCGGCACCCTCTTCCAGCGCGAAGAGATCCTCATTTCAACCAAAGCGGGAATCTCCTTTCAAGACGGTGAACGCGTCGTAAGCACCTCAAGGCGATCCTTGATTGCCGAACTTGATAACTCCCTCAATCGTTTAGGAACAGACTTTGTCGATCTGTGGCAGGTGCACACATGGGATCCGTTCAATCCCTTGGACGACACACTGTCCGCTCTCGATTACGCCTATTCCAGCGGACGGGCTCGATATGTAGGTGTATCAAACTTCAGTGGCTGGCAGAGCGCGCGAGCCATCACTCGTCAAGAATCCTTTCCAACCAAAGCACCCATCGCAACACTCCAAAATGAATACTCATTGCTCAATCGCAATGTTGAAAGGGAAGTTCTTCCATGCGCCAATGATCTTGAAGTTGGCTTCTTAGCGTGGTCGCCGCTTGGCCGTGGGGTTCTTACTGGCAAATACCGAATGGGCACACCTAGTGACTCACGCGGTGCAAGCCCCCACTTTGCTGGCTTCGTTGAGCCTTATCTGGACGAGCGAAGCATGCGGATAGTCGAGGCTGTCAATGTGGCAGCTGAAGGGCTTGGCTACTCGCCTTTGGAGGTGGCCTTAGCCTGGGTTCGCGATCAAGTCAGCGTCACTTCCGCGATCGTCGGCGCTAGAACAGGGGCTCAACTGCGCGGGATCTTGATGTCCGAGGAAATCTCTCTTCCCTACATTGTCCGTAGCGCGTTGGACGACGCCTCGGCGATTTAGCAGTTCTCGAGGAAATTTTCCAAGACATTTACGCCAAAACGGATTCCGTCTACTGGTACTCGCTCGTCAACCCCATGGAATAACGACATGAAGTCCAAATCCGGAGGAAGACGTAGGGGTGAAAATCCATAGCCAGTGATTCCCAAGTCCGACAACGCCTTATTGTCTGTGCCTCCACTCATGCAATATGGCACAGGGATGCCCTCAGGATCCTGAGACCTTATTGCATTGCACATGGCCTCTACGAGATCGCCGGTGAATTCAACTTCAAGGGCAATATCCCGATTGACCGTCTCGATCTGGATGTCAGGTCCTATCAACTCGCGAATCGTTTCATTGAGTTCCTCTTCAAACCCCGATAGAAATCGACCGTCAATGATCGCAGAGGCACTTTGAGGAATTACGTTGGCCTTGTAGCCGGCCTCCAACATGGTTGGGTTGGCCGAGTTCTGGAGAGTCGCGCCGATCATCCTTGAGGTCGAGCCAAGCTCTTTCAGGAGGGGTCGAAGATCAGAGAGATCAAAGGGTTTGTTTGTAGCTTTCGCAACCTGCTCAAAAAACACTTTCACCGTCTTCGTGTATCGCTGTGGCCACGTATGTCTTCCGATCTTCTCCACGGCGGTTGCGATGGCAGTAATGGCATTGTCATCATTCATCATCGAGCCGTGACCTGCCCGTCCGTGGGCCGTCAACTTCATCCAGTGGATCCCTTTCTGGGCACCTTCCACCAAATAGAGACGTTTGCCATCCCCGACAGTCACTGAGAATCCGCCAACCTCTGAAATCGCCTCGGTGCATCCAGCAAAAACCTCTGGATGCTCCTTCGCCATCCAACGTGAGCCGTAAGTCATTCCGGCTTCCTCATCGGCAAAAAAGACAAGAACGATGTTTCGCGGGGGCTTGTAGCCAACTCGTGCCCACTTGCGCACGATTGCCAAAATCATGGCGTCCATGTTCTTCATATCTAGGGCCCCTCGACCCCAGATCATCCCATCTCGAATTTCGCCGCTAAATGGATCCACCGACCAGTCCTCTGCATTCGCCGGAACCACATCGATATGACCATGCACAACCAAACCAGGTCGACTGGTGTCCTCTCCCGCGATATTTGCGACAACATTGCATCGCCCCGGTGCTGCTTCATAGATACGCGAAGTGATTCCTACTTCAGCCAACTTAGTTACAACGTAATCCGCCATCGCCTTTTCGTCGCCTCTTCCTTCGCCGAAGTTGACGCTGGGAATTCTGATCATCTCCTGGCACATGGTGATTGCATCCTGTTCAAGCTCGGAGCGTTCGGACTGATTGAGATCATGGCTGGCAGTTGTGGTCATACGGCTATTCTGTCCCAAAACGGGCTGCTTTTGTCTCCAACAGTCCGCATTGATATCCTTGGGCCTCACTCGTCCGGGTGGCGGAATTGGCAGACGCGCTAGCTTGAGGTGCTAGTGCCCGCAAGGGCTTCGGGGTTCAAGTCCCCGTTCGGACACGCGACAGAAATAGGTGCCTGGTTCAGTATGGTGCGCATGCCTTGAAGACTAGCGGCCAGGTTTTTTCCAGGTCTGCGATCAACTGATTGAAGCGAGTATTGAGTTGACTGACCCTGGTCGACTGACTGAGTTTGGTCATCCGTATGTTGTTGACGACTTTCAGCAGTTCTTGATTGACGTAAACAAGGTGGTCACGGTTTTTCTTGCACGCCGCGGCGCCGTTACTTGCAGGTACGGGCACCGGTATGAACTCCCCGTTTCTCGCTACAACTGATGGCGCAGCGCTGCAAGCTGAGTCGGCGCGTGAACTATTTTTCGCCAGAGCGGCTTTCCCAGCCGATGTTTGTTTAAGAGTGCGCTGGTAGATCGCCTCCACGGCAGGAGGGAAGGTCGACATCTTCTCGAACCTCGCGTTCATAGCAGCGTTGTAAGTGTTCTGAGCTTGGGCCGCTCGGTTTCCGATCACCATGTAATTTCGCCAGGCGATGCAGATAGGCGTTCCGTTGCTCACCGGTACACGTGCGGGAAGAAGCAGGGGCACGATATGAGAAGGTGCCGCGGTCTTTAAGACGACCGTTGCAATGTTAGAGAATTCCTCTTGTCTTGTACTCGGGTAAGGATCCTCGTTCGTCGTGTTGACTTGCAGGTAGTAAGTGCCCACTGGAAACTTTGCCTCACTTAGTGGCTCCGATGTGAACATATAGGTGCTGCTCTCTGCATATGTTGGGAGCCGCCACATTCCTGTGCAATTGCCTTTATTATTGCAGGACATTAAGGGGCCGTATGTGGTTTCGTATGCAGGTTTGGCATTGACGGGATCGTTGTCAATGACGACGGACCCGCCCGCAGGCTCCTTTTCAGTCGCGTTGAGATGAGCCATACCGTCGGGAGCGCTGAAGACGACTACAAGCCTACGTTGGTCGTCGAATTTGGCAGAAACTATCGTGGGTGGATGTCCGCTCCGCCACGTTGCCTCTGCCGCTGCAGATACCGACCCTGGGGCGAAAGGTAGCAATAAGAAAACTATGGCTGCGGGAAGGATTGCCCGTCGAATATTCAGGGACCACATCACCGGCCTCCTCTACTGAACATGACCACTATATGAATATCGACTTCAATGCGATGAGTGGTAGTTCTGAATCTTTTCAAGGATGAGGTGTACGCCAAAGAACCCTCGACAATTGACGGGGGTTCTTTGGCGTACCGAGAATCGGAGGGTCTAGTGGTTTGCTGATTTCTTCGATTTCTCTACATGATCTGGTCGGATTGGTCGAACTGGTCGATCAAACTTGAAACCATCTTCTTTGACGCTGATTTTTACCTCTACCTTGCTTGGCTTGACTATCTTGGCACCTAGGGTGTCAAGAGCTGCCTTGCGAGTCGCAATTGCGGTGACAATTGCACTCTGACGAGCGTTGGTAGCGGCAGTTTTTTGAGCATCAGTCGTAGCAGTCGACATTGCGGTTGCAAAGGCCACATTAGCGTTGTGGACCGCAAGATCAAACGCGACGTTGATCGACTTCTTCAGTTGTTCACGCATTTCAAGGGTCGTCTTGTACCCTTGATAAAGGGCCTTGTATGCGTTGTTGTAAGCCAATGCAGCAGCCTGATACACACTCAACTGGGCCTTAAAGGTTACAGTGGCGGTGGTATAGGCCGTCATGGCCGTGTTGTAGGCAGCCACCAAAGCGGCGTACTGAACCGCGGTGGTAGCAGGGGAATTCGCTTTCAAAATGGCTTTGTACGTTTCTAACGCGTTGTTATATGACGTCTTGTACACCTGGACTGCCGTTGAATAAGCCGCTATTTGAATCTTGAACGTAGCCGTTGCAGAGTCAAATGCAATCAAAGAAGAATTGTAGGCGGCTATCTGAGAATTATACGAAGCCGTAGTAACCGTTGCAGTAGGTGTTGAGTCGGTGGCGAAGGCCGAGCTCATGGCACCTAAGATCAAGCCAGCACTCAGTATTGTCGCCGTTACGATCTTATGTCTTTTCATGTGGAACCTCCCCGCAAGTGCAAAGCTGATGTGCTTTACGTCTAAAGACTGAGGGATGTTTCTGTGAGAGTTCTGCGGAAATTGACCACGCAGTTTGTGAGAATTGTAAATAAACCTCCGTTCCACGCCCATGTCCCCCGAATGAAGATCATCGATTTCTGCACAAAACAACTCGTAAGTAACAAACGGAGTCATGTGCGATCTCGTTGCGTGTGCTCAATCCTGATTGCTGTTAATTTCCGTCCTCAACTAAAAACAACCGTAGGAGGAAATGCCGTGGCAAGGAAAGCATTTTCAATTCCGTCCGTTACTAATGACGAACGATCCAAAAGACTAATAGACGCGGGTGCATACTGGAGCGGACGCATTGAAGGGGACGCTTCGCGTGCGGCACTCACATACAAGGTAAACGGAGTAGGCGTCGGGTCTGTGGCGACACGTCTTCAGGCGGGCAAACACATCTTTCACATTGATGAACCGGCCGGTCTTGCCGGGGACGACATTGCAGCCAGTCCCGTGGAAATCGCGCTGGGTGCATTCATCGCTTGCCAGATCGTGGTCTACCGGTTGTACGCACAAAGTCTTGGAATCGCGATCGACACCATTGAAGTGGCAGCTGAGGGCGATCTAGACGTTCGGGGGCTCTTTGGCATGGATGAGCGGGTGCGCCCAGGGTTTTCTGAGATTCGTCTGACGACCCGTATAACGGGCTCAGACACCGATGATCGATATGCACAACTTCAAGAATTTGTTGACAAGAATTGTCCGGTGCTAGACCTTTTCGCAAATCCAACGCCCGTAAAGTTGAGTCTTTTCGCCAATCAATAACAGAGATCACGTTTGGCTGTAATCTTCACGCATGGATCCGGCCCTTGAGCACGCTCGTGCCTCTATAAGGCAGATAGCGGATTACCCAATACCGGGGATCTCTTTCCAGGACCTAACTCCCCTGCTGGCCCACGGCCCTTCATTTCATGCGGTCGTTTCCGAATTCACGCCTCTGGCCCGAGAATGCGACGTCGTGGTGGGGGTCGAAGCTCGAGGGTTCATTTTCGCTGCTGCAATTGCCTACTCTCTTGGTCTGGGTTTTGTCCCCATTCGAAAGAAAGGGAAACTGCCTTTTGACACCCACGAAGAAAGTTACGGCCTTGAGTACGGAACAGACGTTGTGGCGATTCACCAAGACGCTATCGACATTGGATCACGGGTCCTTCTTATAGATGATGTCCTTGCTACTGGCGGAACTATTTGCGCTGGTATCCGTCTCATATTGCGTTCTGGAGGATCAGTTTCTGCCGTTGGTACCGTCCTAGAAATTTCTTCATTGGAACCGCGCAAACGGATCTCAAGTGAATTTCCAGAGGTTTCGGTGCACTCAATCTTCACCGTCTAAATGCGTATCAAGGAAATTCAAGGACTGCGCGCTTTAGCGGTTCTCCTTGTTATCGCCTTTCACGGCAAATTTCTTTCAGGCGGCTTCATAGGCGTCGATATCTTCTACGTAATTTCTGGCTATCTAATAACGGGTCTTCTATTGAAAGAATTGAGCGAGACTGGATCTATTTCACTCTCTAATTTCTACTCCAGACGAATTAAGAGATTGCTCCCCTCCACCTTTCTCGTTCTCGTATCAACCGCGATCGCCTCCTTCGTTGTCATGCCCGCGAGTGCTCGATCGAATCTGGGACGCAATATTGTGGCGGCCGCCCTTTATGTGAGCAACTACGTATTTGCATGGTGGCAAAATGACTACCAGAATCTTGGGGCCACCCCGTCCCCGATTATTCACTTTTGGTCTCTCGCAGTGGAAGAACAGTTCTACCTTGTATGGCCACTCCTCATTCTGGTGGCAGCGCGGAAGGGCCGAAGGAGAATGGTTGCCACGACACTTGCCGCGGTGACCCTCGCATCGTTGACCTTGTCGCTCTTGGCGACGTCGAAATTTCCAATCTGGTCTTTCTATTCTCTTCCGACAAGGGCATGGGAACTTGGGCTCGGCGCATTGGTGGTATTTCTTCGCGACTACCCTCTGGCGTTTAGGCGGTGGCGGTGGGTCGCCTGGTCTGCTCTGACTCTAGTACTCCTGGCGGCGCTGATATTTAACGAAAATACGCTCTTCCCGGGGCGCGCAGCACTTTTGCCGACATTCTCTGCGGCCTTTCTGCTTTTCATGATCAGCAACCTGCCGAAAACTCTTTCCCGAACTTTCAATCTTCGCCCCATTCAATGGATCGGCGATATCTCCTATCCTCTTTATTTATGGCATTGGCCAGCGCTGGTGCTTCCGGTCTACGTCCTCCATGCTCCCCTGACCCCATTCCAGCGCGTAGGGTCAATCGCTCTGACTTTCGTCCTCGCGGGATTGACCCATCGTTTCGTTGAAAATCCACTTCGGCACGTCCATAAACCTTTCTCCTCCGTTATTAAGTTAGCCGCAATTGGCACAATCACAGTTTCGATTCTCGGCGTGGGGATTTCCTACTCATCTGCCAGAGATCTTCAAATAAGAGGTATATCTGGCAGCACAGATCTCAAGGCGATCACTCGATTACCGGCGATCTATGTGGACGGGTGCCAGGTCGGCAAATCAGCGACGTCTTCTCCTCCGTGCATTTACGGTGATGTTCACGGGGCGAAAACGATATTTCTCTTCGGTGACTCGCATGCGGCTCAGTGGTTTCCGACATTAAATTCGATAGCGGCCACCAACGGCTTCAGGCTTGTGGTTCTAACAAAGTCGAGTTGCCCTGCCTCCAGTGTCCAACTTCCTGATCAGGGGGCTTTTCGCAATGCTCCTTGCCAACTCTGGCGTGAGAATTCGTTTAAAAGGATCGAAAAGGCGCGTCCGTGGGCAGTCATAGTCTCCAATTTCGAGCACTACTCAGCCCCGCAGAACATCTCAAATTCTGCGCAGTGGTGGAGAAATGGCGTGGTTCTCACGATGACACGATTGAGTCGCCTGACTCAACACCCCATATACGTGCAGGACACCCCATGGCCAAGTAGAGATATTCCCTCGTGCCTTCTTCAGCAATCTGTCTCGACCTGTTCCACGCCTCGCCCTTCACCCGAGTCGTGGCTAACTCAGAGTTTGGCCAGCCCCAGCAACGTCATCGATCCAACAAATTGGTTTTGCGCAAAAATATGCCCTGCGATTCGCGATGGGATCGTCGTCTACCGCGATGCTACGCACATGAGCGTTGACTTTGCGACCCATTTGGACCCGCTACTAACTCGGGAATTGGTCAAATTGAACGTGGTGAATAAGTAAGGTGCAATTTATGGCAAGATCAATCCTGTGGCTGAGTTAATTTACTACTGCGGGACCATGGATAGCGGAAAATCAACCCTTGCCCTACAGACTGCCCATAATCATCAAAGTCGCGGGCGCACGGGTCTTATGTTCACCAGCAAAGACCGCGCCGGAAGCGGTGTCATCTCTTCTCGACTCGGGCTTCAACGTCAAGCCATCGAGGTCGACTCGGATCTGGACATTCACCGCTTTGTGGTCGATCAGCTTTCAATGGGCGAACGCATTGACTACGTCATCTGTGACGAAGCACAGTTCTACCAGCCCATGCAGATTGAGCAATTGGCCAAAATTGTCGATGGATTGAGCATTGACGTTTTTGCTTTCGGAATCCTGACTGATTTTCGCACTTCGCTCTTCCCAGGTTCGGCAAGGCTTATCGAGTTGGCAGATCGCGTGAACACGCTACAGGTAGAGGCCCTGTGTTGGTGCGGAGCACGCGCTACCCACAATGCACGAACATTGGGCGGGGTCATGATTACCGAAGGCGAGCAAGTCGTAGTGGGCGATGTATCGGCGGGACAGGAAGTTGGCTACGAAGTCCTCTGCCGAAGGCACCACATGCGTCAAGTCACCGCTCGCGCATCCAGGGCCGCCCACAGTTCTATTGAGCCATTGCCGTTCAACGCCTAATTTCCTGACCCCAACGAAAGGCACCAATGAAATCTCGCGGACTTGCAGTACACGATTCTAAGTCCCCCCTGCAACCTTTCGAATTTCAACGCCGAGAGTTGCGTCCACATGATGTGGCCCTGGACATTGCCTATGCGGGAATCTGCCATTCAGATATCCATCAAGCACGCGAGGAATGGGGTCCTTCAATCTATCCCATGGTTCCCGGCCATGAAATTGTCGGAACTGTTCGGGAGGTCGGCACCACGGTTACAAATTTCAAAGTTGGCGACCGAATTGGAGTTGGCGTCTTCATCGACTCCTGTCGCACATGTTCGAGTTGCCTAGGCGGTCTTGAGCAGTATTGTGAAAACGGCAATACTGGGACATACAACTCTTACGAGCGAGATGGGAAGACGATCGCTTTCGGCGGGTATTCCAATAATTTCGTCGTCGATGCTGATTACGCGGTACGAGTTCCTGAGAGCCTGCAACTCAAAGGTGTTGCTCCGCTTCTCTGTGCTGGAATCACTTTGTACTCCCCCATGAAGCATTGGAATGTTCAAGCTGGGATGAGAGTTGGAGTCATCGGGTTGGGCGGCCTTGGGCATATGGGAGTGAAGTTTGCCAAGGCGCTTGGAGCACATGTGACTGTCTTCTCTCACTCTCCAAACAAACAGGAAGATGCGCTCGCAATGGGGGCAAATGAATTCGTCGTTACCAATGATCCTTCCTCGCTCAAAACTCTGACTCGAACATTCGATCTCATTCTCAATACCGTTTCTGCGGAGTTGGACATAAATGCTTATTTGAAACTCTTGGACATTGATGGCACCCTCGTCATAATCGGCCTTCCAGGTAAGCCGTATTCTGTGAACGCCGGGGCGCTTCTTGGAGCAAGACGATCAATGGCAGGGTCTCAAGTCGGTGGCATTCTTGAAATCCAAGAGATGCTCGACTTTTGCGGCCTCCATAACATTGTGAGCGACGTGGAAGTTATCAACGCGGACTACGCGAACACCGCTTACGAGCGCACGATCGCAAGTGATGTGAAGTATCGCTTCGTCATCGACGGAAAAACCTTCTAGTCCATCAGCGTGTAAGAACGTGAAGTCCCCATACAAACAGTGGGGCGACCGCCAATGCAGGCAAGAGGTTCCCGACGGCGATCTCTTTGATCTTAAGGAGTTTAAGTCCGATTCCAAGAAGCAAAACGCCGCCTGTCGCCGTCATCGCATCCACTTGATATCCGCTTAGGATGCTGCCAAGGCCGACTCCAATGAGAGTCCAGAATCCCTGGTAGATACCGACGGGAAGGGCCGACACCGCCACTCCCCACCCTAGTGAGGCAGCAAATGCCATCGACGCGAAGAAATCGAGGGTACTTTTCAAAACGAGTTGATCTATTCCGGTCGACATTCCATCGCTGATGCTTCCAAGAATTGCGAGCGGGCCGATGGCAAAGATCAGTGATGCCGATACGAATCCTTCGACAAAGTGACTCTCACTCGATGCCTTGAAGCGAACTCGTAGTTTCTCGCCAAGGCCGTCAAGTCGATCCTCAATTCGTACTGCCGAACCGATGAGTCCTCCGATCAGGAGTGCAGCCAAAATCGAAAGAAGAGTCCAACCCGTTGGCAGCGAAGCAATAAAGCGTGCGGACCAGAGGCTTATCAACGCACCTGCCCCACCAAGAATGACGGTGATTCCAAGGACATCCGTTAAAAGATTTCTAGTTCGTACCGCCATCTTTCCCCCGACGAGCACACCAAGGGTGGAGCCACCGATGATCGCAAAGATGTTGATAAGGGTTCCGATACCTGGAAAGATCGCGAGCTTCATCGTGCCGCAATGCTATACGAGACATATTGGCATGCGTCGACCACGACGAATGAGATAGCCTCCCTCAATGTTCTCCGGATTCGTGAGCCGCGTAATCGAGTTTTTCAAACCGCATCGAACCATTCCGATTACTCCGTGGATGGCGAAAACCCGCTGGGACCTTGCGCCCAAACGCGTTGCAATCCTCGCGGCTTCACTGTTTCTCTTCGGCATCGGCGAATCATTACTGGTGCAATCTCGCCTGGGTAATTCTCCTTGGATCGTCCTTTCCGAGGGCATATCCCTTAGGACTGGAATCAACCTAGGGTGGTCCACCTGGGTCATCAGTTGCGTCGTTTTGTTATTGTGGATACCCCTTCGCGAAAAGCCCGGTTTCGGCACATTCCTCAACTTTCTGGTCATCCCAGCAGCCCTACAAATCGGCGTCGATTTATTCCCTGAGCAGAGTCATTTTCTGCCGGGACTTGCTTTTGCTGTGTCCGGGGTCGTTCTCGTAGGCATTGCCTCGGCCCTGTACATCAGCACCGGTTTAGGGCCCGGCCCCAGGGACGGCTGGATGACGGGTATTCACCGGCATTCTGGGGTCCGGGTTGGACGGGTACGCCTTGGAATCGAGGCCGTCGTCCTGAGCGCTGGGTTTGCCCTTGGCGGCCGAGTGGGGCTTGGCACCGCCATATTCGCGCTCTTTATTGGACAGTCCATTGCCATTTCGTGTGGAATTCTGGCTCGCCTTACTCATCGGTAACATACCCCGCGCGATAGCGTCTGCTTTATCTTCCTCCGGCTTGCAGGTCGTGAAACTGCGCGGGGATTATCCCCGACAAAAAAGAGAGCAAAGGGGAAGAGCGTGCTTGATACTTATTTTAAAATCTCCG